>NZ_JACRGA010000004.1 GCF_016217785.1 Methanobacterium sp. | reverse complement strand
TATTTACTACACCACCGACGGAACAACACCAACCACCACCAGCACACAATACACCGGACCAATCAACATCAACACCACAACCACCCTAAAATTCATGGCAATCGATGCAGCCGGAAACCAGGGCACCGTGCAAACCGAAACGTACAACATCAAATCCGATGTCTACGTACAAATCACTCCATCCATCACCAACCCCACAGTTGGTGACAAAGTAACCTACACATTCAAACTAGGAAACAACGGACCCGGAGATGCAAGTAACGTGGTATTCACCTACGTACTACCCGAAGGAGTAGAATACACAGGCGCAAACGTAGACCAAGGGACAGTAAACTACGACCCAACAACAAGAACACTAACCTGGAAAGTAGGAAACGTAACAGCAGGCGCAGACCCATACATATGGCTCAACCTCAACATACTAAGCGAAGGTACAATCAACATACTGCCAACAGTCACTGTAGATGGATACAATCCCGGACTAATCAACAACATCGGAACCCTACAAGTAACCGCATCACCAAAAACAAGTACAGTCAACGCAGCAACCACAACCAGCATCCAAACAGGAACAGTACCCATGCAAACAACCGGAGCACCATTAGCCGGACTAATCCTCGGTATCCTATGTATTGGAAGCGGAATAACCCTAAGCCGGAAAAAATAAAACCTCATCCCCCCTTTCTTTTTTTTCTTTTTTAGAATAATCAATGAATTAAGGATATGCGATAAATACATGTTAAATAGGAATTTATCGAATTATATGGAAATTATACATTTAAAACTAAAATAAACATTAATTAAAGATTTATTTTGCCATATTCTAATTAAATTTGGATTATAAATTCATATTTAAGATGAAATTATCTGTTTTACATTCAACATCACACAATTATTCGATACGTTTATATATACACTTCGATATGAAAGTTAGTTAGTGGAAAGTAATAACAATGAATTGTGTTGTTCAATATTTTTCTTAATTTTTTAAGGGGGCAACTATAAGACGAATGAAATTTCCATTTTTTATTATTTCCGCAGCAATAGAGCTAAATGGAACAATTAAGACCCATGTAACTCTAATTAAAAAAAATAGGAGGAACAAATGATAAAGAGTAAGAAAACATCTATTTTGCTTGTGGTTTCTGCTTTACTTTTTTGCTTTTTAGCTACAGGATCCGTGAGCGCAGCAGACCTACCATCTGCCAATTTCACAAGCAATGTGACCGATGGCAATGCACCATTGAGCGTACAGTTCACTGATACATCCACCAACGACGCCACTTCTTGGGCTTGGGACTTCGAAAATGACGGTATTATAGACAGCAACCAGCAGAACCCAGTCCATACATACACAACACCCGGAAACTTCAGTGTTAAACTAACTGCAGGCAATGAAGCAGGCAATAACACTTTGACTAAATTAAACTATGTCAATGTTGCTAACCCGCTTCCAAGCAATCGTCACATATTTATCAACGTTTCAAATGATGAAGGTGTCAAATACAATACAGATACCACAATGTATGGGGGCCCAAATGGCACTTATTACATTAAGTGTGATGGTGGTGGAATGAATGCACTCCATATCACTAATGATATAAGTAATCTTAATGGACAGTTAACTGCAATCGACACCACAAATACTAACTATTCGGGAGTATTTTACATCACTGACACTGGTGGTCGAGGATACAATGATAATATTATTCTATTGGTATCGGTAAAAGGACCAATTTCGGATAATTTTGCGATTCATATCACTTCAAGTGGTTACAATTGGACAGCTACAGGTTCCTCACCTACTAGTTATCAATATGTAACTAATGCAGTGAATCAGTCCTTTACCAAAGTTGACTTCCAGTACGGACCACAAACAGCAAAACCAGGTCCAGGAACACTTGGTGTTTGGTCTCTGCCACTTTATACTGGCCAAAATATCAATGATCCATCTACTGCTGAATACTTGATGTTTATTGATCTTTATGTTGGAACTGTATCAAATTCTAACTTAATAAACAGTGGCAATGTAAAGATTGAATATAATATCACAGGTATGAGCGTAATTACAGCATTTAACGCATATGCATGGTGCGCTGGATCAAATCAAGCACAAGGAATTAGCTGGACAAATAATCCAAGTTCAAGCGGTTATTATATTAATTACATCCCGCCTATTGCAAAGTTCACAGCTACTCCTACAAACGGTAAAACACCCCTCACTGTACAGTTCACTGACGCATCCACTGGAAATATAAATAGTTGGGCTTGGGATTTCGACAATGACGGAACTATTGACAGTACTGAACAGAACCCCACCTACACTTACAACAACCCCGGCATATACACCGTAAAACTCACTGTATCTGGACCTTATGACAGTGCTAGTGAAATTAAAACTGATTTCATTACCATTACCCCGGTGACCAATACCAGAACCAACAAAACATACGTCAACATTCAATCTGCAATAGATGATTCAGAAACTTTAGATGGGGATACAATCCTTGTTGGTAGTGGACCTTATGCAGAAAACTACTCTGAAAATGTAAATGTCACTAAACAATTAACAATAGCTACAAGAGGAAAGGTGGCAGTTACAGCTTTAGATGTTAACAATCCTGTCTTTAAAATAAGCATTGGTGGAACAAATTCTGTAATCAACGGTTTTACTATAACCGGAGCCACCAACTCAAGCGGTATCTATATAGATCCATTCGTTAATGCTACTATTATTGGAAACTACATTACAGGCAACTTAAACGGGATTTATGTTGGGGATGGTAATGTAACCATTATTGGAAACAATATTACTGGTAACAGTAACAATGGTGTTCTAATAAAAAATGGTAACGCAATTATCGCTGAAAATAACATTACAGGTAACCTTAATGGAATTTATATTGAGGATAGTGATGATACTACAGTTTCTGTGAGGAATAACATCACTGAAAACAATATTACAGACAATTCCAATGTTGGAATTTATGTAGGAAGTGGATCTCCAAATATACATTACAACAGGATATGTAACAATGGTTTATATGGTCTGGAAGATACTGCAAAAGGAGAAAACACATCAAACGCGATATTCAACTGGTGGGGAAACAATACACCAATGTATGTAGGCCGTACCAGTGCACCAGGAAAATCAGACATCTATGATGCGCATGAAAGTTCCCATGTAACTTACGATCCGTGGATAGTGCTTACAGTAAATGCAACATCTGATCTGCTTAAAACAGGAGCAAAATCTAATATTACAGCAGATTTAACACACGATAATAATGGAAATGTGGTTGCTGGTGGTCAAATACCAGATAGTGGCCAAATAGTCTTTGCATATGCTTTAGGAACTGTTAGTCCAGTAAATACCACACTTTTAAACAATACAGCAAAAGCTACAGTGACCGGAGGTAGTACCTCAGGAATTGCAAATATCACTGCAACTGTAGACGGATATACTGCAGGTATTCCAATCACAATGGATACAATAGCACCAATCGTAAGCGCTGATGTTTTAGGAGGAACTTACAACAACACACAAACAGTAACACTGACAACCAATGATCCTACAAGTACAATCTATTACACAATTAACGGAACAAAGCCTACAACAAGCAGTACTCCTTATACAGGCCCAATTACTATAAATAGCACTGCTTCACTTAAGTTTGCTGCTCTTGACCCTGCAAGTAACTGGAGTCCTGTAAATATACAGAACTATCTTATTGGAACTACTCCAATTGCTGATTCTGACTGGCCTAAATTCCAGAATGACATCAACAACACAGGTCTATCTGGCTATATTGGCCCTCAGACAAATAACACAGCATGGATATACACCACTAGTAGCAACATACGATACGCTGCTCCGGTTATAGGGACTGATGGAACTATCTACATTGGAAACAGTGCAAGAATTTTCTATGCGATCAATCCAGATGGAACCCTAAAATGGAGCTACACTTCAGGAGGTGCAATCTATGGCTCCGCTATTATTGGAGGAGATGGAACCATCTACTTCTGTGAAGAATATGCAGTTAATGCATTATACTCCAACGGGACAAGAAAATGGCAGTATTGGCAAGGACAGTCCCTATATGGTTCACCTACCATAGGATCAGACGGGACAATATACGTGGGATGTGCTGGCAGTAAATTAATTGCAATAAACCCGGATGGGACACTAAAATGGACATACACAACTGGAAGCTCAATATATTACAGCTCTCCTGCTATTGGGGCAGATGGAACAATCTATATCGGAAGTCGTGACCGGTATGTCTATGCAATAAATCCTGATGGGACATTAAAATGGAAATTTAGAACTGGAGGCGAGATAGATAGCTCACCAGTTATAGGATCTGATGGAACCATCTATATCGGAAGCTATGATAGAACATTCTATGCAATTAATCCAGATGGAACACTAAAATGGGATTACCTTACTAGTGATCAAAACCTCAATGCCCATGCTATCTATGGTTCAGCTGCTATTGGAGCAGATGGAACTATCTATATTGGAAATGGTGGAGGTAACCTATTTGCATTAAATCATGATGGTACATTGAAATGGAGATATGCCACTGGTGGTTCAATACAGGGTTCTCCTGTTATTGATGCTGATGGAACTATCTACTTCGGAAGCAATAAAAACGTTTATGCTTTAAATCCTGATGGAACATTGAAATGGAATTACACAACAGGAAATGGAATACAGGGTTCTCCTGCTATTGGTGTTAATGGAACCTTGTACATTGGAAGTTATGATAAAAAATTGTACGCTTTCAAAGACCCAGATGCTGACCTTAACACTAGTGTTACAGTAAATAATCCAACACGTAACATAGGTGACGACCTGAATATCGGCTTCAATGTGACCAACAACGGATCCGGCACAGCATTCAGAACCATTCTAACTTACACATTGCCAGCATGGCTTAAATATATAGATGTAAGCGCAGATATGGGAATTGTATCCTACAACACTTCAAACAGGATGATTACTTGGAATATTGGCGATTTTGCAGTAACAGATTCTGCTACAATGACCATTTTAACCAAAGTAATAGCAAGCGGAACATACACCATAATTCCTAGCTTAACAACAATAACCAGCGACCCTAACCTAACAGCACACACCGGTTCTGCAGATGTCACAGTCTCCGGAAACGTGGTTAACACCCGTACTGGTACAACATACAATACTATTCAGGAAGCCATTGATGATGTTAGTACTCTAGATGGCGACACAATTAATGTAGGAATAGGAAATTATACCGAAAACGTGATTGTTAATAAACAGTTAATATTGAATGCTCTCGGCTCAGCAACCGTAATGGCTTTAAATGTGAATAATCCTGTTTTCAGCATCACTACTGCTGGAAATAATTCAGTTATCAGCGGTTTTACCATAACTGGAGCAATTAACTCATATGGCGTATATATTGCAACACTTGTTAACTCAACCATTGCTAATAACACCATCATTGAAAATGGCCTTGAAGGTATTTTCATAGATGGAAACAGTAACACAACCAATTTAAACTTAAACACAATTACAGGGAACACAATCAGAAATAATGAAAGAGATGGAATCCGTGTACTATCTGGAAGCCCAACAATAAACTCAAACAACATATACAGCAACGAAAGAGACGGAATCCGCATACAATCAGGAAATCCAACAATAAACTCAAACAACATATACGGTAATGAAATAAATGGAATCCGTGTACAAGCTGGCAATCCGATTATCCACTTCAACAGAATATATAACAACGGATTATACGGTTTACATGATGTGTCCACTACACCAAACGTTACAAATGCTACATACAACTGGTGGGGAACTAACAACCCAACTTATGTGATGGGCACAAGTATGCCTGGAAAATCAGACATATATGATGCACATACAAGTACACATGTAGTTTACAACCCGTGGATAGTGCTTACAGCAAATTCAATACCGGATTTACTCAAAGCAGGCGCTAACGCTACCATTACAGCATATTTAACATACGATAGTAAAGGGAATGTAATTACTGGTCAGGTACCTGACGGTATACCAGTAAACTTTGGTTCTGATTCAGGAACAATTAACCCAGAAAACACAACAACAGGTGGTTCAACAACCTCAACACTAACTGCAGGTAATGTATCTGGCACTACAAATGCATCTGTAACAGTAGATGCTTGTACTGTGAGTGTGCCTGTGGCTGTTGATACCATAGCACCAACAGTTACTAATAACGTGCCCGGAGGAACCTATAACTCCACACAAAACGTGAATTTAACTGTTGATGAGCCAAGTACCATTTATTACACCACAAATGGAACAAATCCAACAACCAGCAGTAATGTATTCCAGAATCCAATCGTAATAAACACAACAACAACACTTAGATACGCTGCAGTTGATCATGCAGGAAATTGGAGTCCAATCTATCTAATAAACTATGTTATTGGACCTGGAGGACTTGCAGATACACCGCAGCCAGAATTCCAGAATAATAATAACCATACCGGTCAATCTGACTATTCTGGACCACAGACTAACACTACATTCTGGAACTATAATACTGGCTCAGGAATGTATGGTTATGGCTCTCCAACAATCGGTGCTGATGGAACCATCTATATTGGAAATAATGTTGGTGTTTTATTCGCAATAAATCCAGATGGAACCCTAAAATGGAATTACACCGCCGGTGGTTTATTACGGAGTTCTCCGACTATTGGTGCTGATGGAACAATTTACTTCGTTAGTGGTAGTATAATCTATGCATTATACTCTAATGGTACACAGAAGTGGAATTACACCATGGGAAGTAATACTTATGCTTCTCCGGCTATTAGCGCTGATGGAACCATCTACATTGGAAGCTTTGATAAAAATCTATATGCATTAAATCCGGATGGAACACTGAAATGGAAATATCTTACTGAACCTGGAGTAAATTATAACGGACTTGGTTATTCTACACCTGCTATTGGTGCTGATGGAACCATATACTTCGGATCAGAAAACGGTAAAATCTATGCAGTTAACCCTGATGGAACACTGCAATGGAAATACAAAGTATCAATTGGAGGTTATGTGCGTTCTTCTCCAAGTATTGGAACTGATGGAACCATTTACTTTACAGCGAATAATTTATTTGCAATGAATCCTGACGGAACATTAAAATGGATCTATGACACACCTTTGGATTCAAGAACGACATCAACATGGAGTACTCCTGCAATTGGAACTGATGGAACCATTTATTTCGCTCAAAGTTACAGTGTGGGTGCTTTAAACTCCGATGGAACATTAAAATGGGCATATTACACAAACCGTTGTATGTATTATACCTCAGCTGCAATTGGTGCTGATGGAACCATCTACTTTGGATGTGAAAGCAATATCTTCGCATTTAATCCAGACGGAACACAAAAATGGAACCGCACCGGATCTACATATGCATCCACTATAGGATCTGATGGAGCACTCTACTTTGGAAGTCAAGATGGTAATCTCTATGCGATTAAGGATCCTGTTCCTGTTGCAAACTTCACTGCTGCACCTGTAAATGGTAATTCACCATTAACCGTTCAGTTCAATGACACCTCTTCTTACGCTGCTTCATGGGCGTGGGATTTCAATAATGATGGTGTTGTGGACAGCACTGAGCAAAATCCAACACACACTTACAGTAGCACTGGTAGATACGCTGTTAAATTAACAGTGACCAATGCAGCTGGCAGTGTTAGTGAAATAAAAACAGACTACATTACTGTGGATAATGTTGCTCCGGTGCCTTCAGCAAATCTTCCAAGTGGTTCATACAACACTGATTTAACAGTTAACTTAACTGCAGTCGATGATTTGGATTCTAATCCTCAAATATACTACACACTAGACGGATCAGATCCGACAACAAGCAGTATACTTTACACAGGACCCATAAACATTAACAGTGCAGGAACTACTACTTTGAAGTTTATTGCGGTTGATGCTACGGGTAACTGGAGTCCAGTCTACAACCAGACCTATAATATAGACGTCACAGTACCTACAGTAACCGCAAATCCAGTTGGAGGACTGTTCAACACCACACAAACTATTACCCTAACCACCAATGAACCCGCCACCATCTACTACACTACCGACGGCTCAACCCCAACCAGCAGCAGCACACAATACACCGGACCAATCAACATCAACACCACAACCACCCTAAAATTCATGGCAATCGATGCAGCCGGAAACCAAGGCACACTACAAACCGAAACCTACAACATCGACACCACAGCACCAACAATCCAAGCAAACCCAACCGGCGGTAACTACAACACCGCACAAACTATTACCTTAACCACCAACGAACCCGCCACTATTTACTACACCACCGACGGAACAACACCAACCATCACCAGCACACAATACACCACACCCATAAACATCAACACCACAACCACCCTAAAATTCATGGCCATTGACACATTCGGAAACCAAGGAACAGTACAAACCGAAACCTACAACATCAAATCCGATGTCTACGTACAAATCACTCCATCCATCACCAACCCAACAGTCGGGGACAAAGTAACCTACACCTTCAAACTGGGAAACAACGGACCCGGAGACGCCAGTAACATAGTATTCACTTACGTAATACCCGAAGGAGTAGAATACGCAGGCGCAAACGTAGACCAAGGAACTGTAAACTACGACCCAACAACAAGAACACTAACCTGGACCATAGAAACTGTACCAGGAGGAACAGACCCATACCTATGGCTCAACCTCAACATACTAAACGCTGGTACATTCAACATACTGCCAACCGTAACCATAGCCGGATACAACCCAGGACTAACCAACAACATCGCATCACTACTAATAAACGCCGCCGCAGTAACTATCAACACCCCAACAGGACCCACCAACACCGTACAAGCAGCAACCACAACCAACATCCAAACCGGAACCATACCCATGCAAACCACCGGAACACCACTAGCAGGACTAATCCTAGCCATCCTATCCATAGGAAGCGGAATAACCCTAAGTAGAAAAAAATAACTAATATATTCCCCTTTTCTTTTTTTCCTTTTTTTTAAATAAATCAAAGGGTGAATTTAAGGATATGCAATGAAATGCATATTAAAAAAATGTGAAATTTATCAGAATTATATGGAATATTATCCATTTTAAACTAAAATAAACATTAATTAAAGATTTATTTTGCTATGTTATAATTAAATTTGGATTAAATTCATATTTAAGATCTAAATTTTCTGTTTTACATTCAATACTATGCAATTATGTAAAGGTTTATATAATTGATTTATAGATTCTTACATGTCGATTATAAATATTGAAAATAATAAATGGAGGTGATAAAGTGAACAAAAAGATAATATTTATAACACTTAGCTGTTTTATGGTTTTAATTTTGTGTGGAAGTGCATCAGCAACTGACCTGAACAACACAACCAACATTACACAAAATAACCACGTCTATATCAATGTATCCAATGATAATGGAGTTAAATACAATGTGGACTATGATTACTATTTAAACGACCCAACACAACAAGGATACAATCCAAATGGTACCAATGGTACTTACTACATCAAGGCTGAAGGTGGAGGACTTAACCAGCTTCACATCTGTAACAGTAACAGTACAAGCGCAATGTATGGTCAAATAATCGTGAACAACACTACTAGTGGTTCTCAGTCTGGTGTGTTCTACATCACCACCACGGGAGGTCGTGGACTCAACGATAATATCATACTTCTGTTATCAGTGAAGGGACCTATATCTGACAATTTTAATTTGACTATAGTCTCAAGTGGGTACACTTGGATAATTTCGGTTTTTGGTGCAGTTCAGCCACCAATGCCAACAAATCCTCTGTACGTTGTAGGAGCTGTGAACGAAACTTTCACAAAAGATGACTTCAAATATGGTCCACAAACAACAAGACCTGCTCCTGGCGGATGGCAACCACTTTACAGTGGCCAGGATACAAGTGATCCTTCAACCGCTGAATACTTGATGTTCATAGACCTATACGTTGGAAATCTGAGGTCAGGTCTTGCGCAAGCACCAATAGATAATGGTGCTGTCAAGGTTGAATACACTCTCAACAACATGTACACAACAGCTTCATTCAACGCTTACGCATGGACTGGTGCATCATTCCAAGGTACAGGAATTAACTGGTGTAGTCCTATCATAAATAATGCAAATCCTTGTGTAGTTACAGTTAATTATGCTCCAGAAACTCCTGTTGCAAACTTTACTGCTGATAAAACATCAGGATCTGATTCACTGACTGTTAAATTCACAGACAGTTCTTCAAATTACCCAACATCATGGACATGGGACTTTGGAGATGGAACAACATCAACCGAACAAAACCCAACACACACCTACAGTGCTCCCGGAACCTACACTGTTAAATTAACAGCAACCAACCTTGCAGGCAGTGATACCATGACAAAAACAGGTTACATCACTGTTTTAGATACTATTGCTCCAACAGTTGCAGCTAATCTTGCAGGTGGAAATTATGGTACTGCTCAAACTGTAACATTGAACGCTACAGACGCAAGTCCAACAACAATCTACTACACTACCGACGGATCAACCCCAACCAACCATAGCACTCAGTATACAGGACCAATCAACATCAACACCACAACCACCCTAAAATTCATGGCAATCGACACAGCCGGAAACCAAGGAACAGTACAAACCGAAACCTACACCATCGACACCACAGCACCCACAGTCCAAGCAAACCCAACCGGCGGTAACTACAACACTGCACAAACCGTTATCCTAACACCCAATGAAACAGCCACTATCTACTA
>NZ_JACRGA010000003.1 GCF_016217785.1 Methanobacterium sp. | reverse complement strand
TGCCCTTGCCATAGCCATTGCAATAACGACTATAACCCTTCTCTATGTTATCAATCTCTTTTTAGGCAGTAGTCTCATCTTAAGAGGCCTTATAACACTTACAATATTATGCCCAATTGCAATTCTTATGGGCATGCCATTCCCAATCGGCATGAGGATGTTGGGTGAAAAGGAGAAGGAGATTATCCCCTGGGCATGGTGCATCAATGGCGTGGCATCAGTCATAAGCTCCATCCTTGCAATAATCGTTGCAATGTCCTTTGGATTTAATTCTGTTTTGCTACTTGCTGCGTTAACCTATTTTATTGCAGGGGTTGTGATGAAGAAGTAGAGCAACTGAATTTCAATCACACTTTCTGCCTGCTGTCAAGGATTGTTGAAAAAGAAATATCTTATGTTTAAAATGCAGCCTCGCAAGTAAAAACAGGTTTATTTTTTTTAAGATTTAAAGTAAAATGTTTACAGAAATACCGAAAATTTTTCCTTTACCCTTAGATGGGTAGAGGGACAGGAGCGTAAGATGAAGTTAGAAGGAAAGGCTTGGAAGTTTGGGGATGATATAAGCACAGACCATATTGCGCCTGGAAGGCTTTTTCATCTACGTTCAAATTTAGAGGAATTGGCAAAGCATGTTCTTGAGGATGCTGATGCAGAGTTTCCCAAAAAGGTGCAGAAGGGAGATTTTGTTGTTGCAGGCAGGAATTTTGGGCTTGGCTCAAGCAGGGAACATGCGCCAAGGATAATAAAGATAGCAGGCGTTAGCGCTGTGCTTGCAAAGTCCTTTGCAAGGATATTCTTTAGAAATGCCATAAATGTCGGCCTGCCGGTCTTGATATGCGATACAGACAAGATTGATGTTGGCGACACCCTTGAGGTTGATTTGGAAAAGGGGGTTGTTCTGAACAAATCAAAGAACCTGACCCTTACCTTCAGTCCTTTGCCAAAAGCAATGCTGAATATACTAAACGATGGCGGTCTTAGCAGTCATATCAAAAAGCATGGCGATTTCAAATTAGAGTGATACCCCTCACCCTGGCCCTCTCCCACAAGGGGAGAGGGGAATTTCTCTAATTCCCCTCCCTTGATGGGAGGGGATAAAGGGGAGGGTGTTAATAAGGAGATTGCAAATGAGTTATACAGTAACCTTTATTCCAGGTGACGGAACAGGGCCTGAGATTGCAGAGGCAACAAAAAAGGTTCTTGAGGCAACTGGCGTTGAGTTCAATTGGGATATTCAGGAGGCAGGCCTTGATGTTTTTAAAAAAGAGGGTAATCCTCTTCCTGCGAGGGTTTTGGAATCTTTAAAGAAGAATAAAGTTGGCATAAAGGGCCCTATTACAACCCCTGTTGGCTCTGGTTTCAGGAGCGTTAATGTTGCATTGCGAAAAGAGCTTGATTTATACTGCTGTTTGAGGCCCTGCAAGAGCTATGCAGGCGTTCAGTCTAAATATACAAATATAGATTTAGTAATTGTTCGTGAAAACACAGAGGATTTATATGCTGGGATTGAATATCAGAGGGATTCTTCTTCTGCCCAAGAATTGATAGCAACTATTGAAAGGCTTTCAGGCGTAAAAATTAGAAAAGACTCTGGAATCAGCATAAAGCCAATATCTGAATTCGGCACTAAAAGAATTGTT
>NZ_JACRGA010000002.1 GCF_016217785.1 Methanobacterium sp. | reverse complement strand
GGTGCTGTTTTTGATTTGAAGGATCGTAATTTGTCTTTGGAAGAGAGATTGGGTGAAGTTGAGGCTGAGAGGGGGGTTCTTGAGGGTGCTGTTTTTGATTTGAAGGATCGTAATTTGTCTTTGGAAGAGAGATTGGATATAATAAAAGAAGAAAAATCAAAAATTGTGAAAAATTATTACAAAACTAAAAAATATAATGACATGCTTGACAAAAAGCTCCAAATGGACATAAAGGTGTTAAAAGAAGCTTTAAATCAACAAAAATTATTATTTAATTCAATTAAAGGAAAAGAAAAACGTATATGGGACATGGAAAAAGAACAAAACAAATTGAAATATCAAATTGAGGTTATTACAAATAAATATCATGAAATTGAATATCTTCAAAATAAGGATAAACCTTTTTTTCAAAGATTTGTTTCTAAGTTTCCTAGTTTTTATATGTTGTTTAAATGGAGAAATAATGGCATAAAAAATGCTTTAAATAATGTTAGGGGTTATAAATCAATTAAAGAACATAATCTATTTGATATGGCTTATTATTTGAATAGAAACAATGATGTTAAATTATTAGGAATGGATCCGATTGTTCATTATATTTGTTATGGCTTTAAAGAAGGCCGAAAACCAAACCCTAACTTTGATGGGGATTATTACTTAAAAAAATATGGTGATGTTAAAAAATCTAATCTAAATCCATTGGTGCACTATGCTTTATATGGTCTAAATGAAAAAAGAAGAACAAAAAAAGAAAAGAGTATTGAAACGTATGTTAATTCTCAAAAAAATGATGATTATGGGGTCATAGCTAATTCAGGGTTGTTTGATAGTGATTGGTATATTGAAAATTATAATCATAATGTTGATTTCAAATTAATTGATCCAATTAACCATTATTTAACGTTTGGTGTTAAAGAAAAATATGACCCCAATCCTTTTTTTAGTACTAAGTGGTATCTCCAAACTAATCCTGATGTTGTAGAAGCTAAGATTAATCCGTTGGTACACTTTATAAAACACGGTGAAGCAGAAGGTCGTAATCCCAACCCTATTTTTGATATTTTAGTTCGAATAAAACAATCAAATTCTGTATCATCACAGGAGATAAATTTGATCCACGATTACTCAAATGAGTTTAAGGGAGGAAGACATAATTCTCATTTACAGTTTTCCATTGATGATTCTAGGAATAAAGGTGTCAGAACCTTATTTTTCTCACATAATTTGTACATGCAAGGTGCACAAAATAGTTTGTATGAACTCGTTATAGGATTAAAACATAAAGAAGTTGTAAACCCAATTGTCCACTCTCCAATTGATGGACCTTTAAGAAAAGCTTACGAAAAGAATGGTGTTAAAGTTATTATTGGAAACAGTAAATTACAGGAACCTATTGACCTAAATGAATTTAATGAAAATTTATTATCCCTCATAAAAAAAATTAATGGTTATAATATTCAATTCGTACATGCAAATACGTTAAGAACTTTTTATGGCATTGAACTTGCACGAAAACTGAAAATATCATGTAGTTGGAATCCAAGGGAAAGTGAATATTGGGAAACTTACTTTGATTATTTACCCGAACAAGTTAAAAAGATTGCATTTGATTCTTTTAGCTATCCTTATAAAGTAATATTCGTATCAAAGTATACAATGGACAATTGGAAACAATTAAACGATGATAATTTTATAACTATTTACAATGCTTTAAATACCAAAAGGTTAATTTATAATTCTGTAAATTGGACTCGGGAAGAGTCCAGGGCAATTTTAGGTGTTAATGGTGATGAAATAGCTATTTTACTTGTTGGCACCGTATCAGAGCGAAAAGGGCAAAAAGATATTCTATTAGCTATTCAAAATCTCCCATCAGGGGTTATAGATAAAATAAAGATATTTATTGTTGGAGATAAACCTTCTAAGTATAGTGATGAACTTCATGAGATATATGCAGAAATGCCCTCAAAGTTTAAACAGTCAATTTTCATCATTCCAGAAACTTCAGATGAAACTGAATTTTATAAGGTAGTAAATTATTACCTAGCGTCGGATATATTAGTATTCTCTTCAAGGTTAGAAAGTTATCCACGTGTCATTTTAGAAGCTTTATACTTTAATTTACCAATAATAACTACTCCTGTTTTTGGTGTCAAAGAACAAGTTGAAGATGGTTTTAGTGCGTTGTTTTACGATCCCGGCAACATAAAACAACTAAGTGATCATCTGTTAAAACTTGTTAAAGATAATAGTTTAAGATATAAATTAAGAGAAAATACCAAAAAACAGTTGAAACAGTTAACAACACATGATGAAATGTTAGAAAAGTATGGTGAAATAATCTTAAACGGTATTGGAGAATAGGTGTATATATGGATTTATCGATCATTACCATCTCAAGAGATTTGGAAGTATTAACTAAATTATTAAATTCAATAGATAATAGTAATCATAATTTAAAAATTGAAGTATTATGTTCATGGAATGGAAATGAAAAGTTAGAAGAAGGTGAATTTAGTGACTACACTTTCCCTTTTAAAATAAATTATATAACCCCCTATAATTTTGCGAAAAATAATAATGAATTAGCTGAGAAAGCTAAAGGTAAACTTTTATTATTTGTGAATGATGATGTAATTTTGGATAAAGATTGTATACAGATTGCATGGAATGCTTATCAAGAAAGTAAAGTTGGAATTATTGGTATTAACTTAAGATATCCTAATAAAAAGATACAACATGCAGGTGTATACTTTAGAGTGGATGGTCAGTCATATCATCGATTTAAACATAAATTAGACTATGATGATAAACGGCTTACTAGCAATAGGGTTGTCCCAGCTGTGACTGGGGCTTTTATAATGATAGATCGGAAAGAATTTTTACAATTAAAATTCGATGAAAGATTTGTTGTAGCCGGCGAAGATTTAGTTTTGTGTTTACAATACCAGAAACTATTCAATAAAGACGTTTTTTATGTAGGAAAAGCAACTGCAGTTCATGCTGAAAATATTACTAGAAAAAAGACCAATCAAAGACTTACCCCTAAAGAAGATGTGGAGAAAATAAAATTAGCTTATAACGATTGTAAAGAAAAAATTAATTCAATTATGGACAACTATGCAGTAAGAATTGTAACAGAAGACGTTGGATGGATATTATATAGAATGGCATCTGAAATAAAGTTTAAACTGAAAAACGTAGTGATTAATGAAGATCTTCCCAATGCAGACATTCATTATTATATAAATTATGGTTATTATAATAAAAAATCATCTAATGGAACAGTAGTTGCGAATTTTACACATTACGACCCTGAATTACATAATAATAAATTTATTCAAGTTGCTAAAGAAGTGGAACATTGTATATCTATTTCAGAAGAAACAACAAAAGTTTTAAAAGATTTTGGTATTGATGAAGATGACATTTCAACAGTTATCACAGGTGCGGATAGATCTTTCAAACCTAAGTTAACGTTAGGCATTGTCGGTAGAACTTACCCTGGGGGTAGGAAAGGAGAACATCTTATCCAGGAAATTTTAGATGATAAAACTTTAATGCAAAATATGCAAATTGTATCTTTAAATGATAGTTGGGGTGTTCCAGTGTGGAACTTAGAGCCTGATGACTTTTATAGGAGTATTGATTTTCTTTTAATTCCCAGTTTGATTGAGGGGGGTCCAGTACCATTTATGGAAGCGTTGGCATGTGGAACATTATCTATTGCCCCACCAATTGGGGTAATCCCAAACTTTCCCCATATTGAATATGAAATAGGAAATATTACCTCCTTAAAAAATACTCTACTAAATGTAAAAAATAATTTTTTCGATAGAAAACATAAGATTTCTGAACATATGAAAGATTATAACTGGGATACATGGGCATATAACCATGATAAGATTTTTAAGAACTTATTGTTTGATTGGGATGATGATTAACATATTCAATGAACATTAAGAGTGATTCTGTAATTTAAATGGAGGTAATTAATTGAAAACTGTATTAGTTACAGGTGGGGCGGGGTTCATCGGATCTCATTTAATTGAACGCTTACTTATTGATAAAAAAAAAATTATACTAATTGACGATTTTAATGATTATTATGATCCTAAAATAAAAGAAAATAATGTACAAGAAATAATAAGAACCAGAAAACAGTTAAATTTGGATGATAACTATTTCCAGGTTTATAGAGGAGACATTACAGAAAATGTGTGGATTGATAAGGTATTTAATGAGAATAACATAGATATCATCGTGCATTTAGCTGCTATGGCGGGGGTCAGGCCTTCGATTGAGATGCCTGAAAAATACTATAATGTCAATATTAATGGGACATTAAAAATATTAGAAGCCTGCAAAGAAAGAAAAATTAAAAATTTCATTTTTGCTTCTAGTTCATCAGTTTATGGAAACAATTTGAAAACTCCGTTCACTGAAATTGATAATGTTGATTATCCTATTTCCCCTTATGCTGCGAGCAAAAAAGCAGGAGAACTGTTATGCCATACATATTATCATTTATATGATATTAGTGTGGCCTGTTTAAGATTTTTCACTGTTTATGGGCCACGTCAAAGACCAGACTTAGCCATTCATAAATTTACTAAATTAATTTTAAATAATAAAGAAATCCCATTTTATGGCAATGGTAATACTGAAAGAGATTATACCTATATTGATGATATAATTGATGGAATTATTAAAGCAATGAAATGGATAAATAAAGATGAAAAAGTTTACGAAATCTTTAATTTGGGGGAATCTAAAACTATATCATTAAATCAGATGGTACAAACTCTAGAAAAAGTAATTGGTAAAAGGGCAACTATTAATAAATTACCCAATCAACCCGGTGATGTAAATAAAACCTTTGCTGATATTTCAAAAAGTAAGGAAATATTGGGTTACAATCCAAAAACTGATTTTGAAGATGGAATCTCGAAATTTGTTGAATGGTATAAAAGTAGTGTGAAATAGGAATTTTTTTGAATTACCTGAAAGACAGTTATACTCTCCATTGACAAAAATTATAGTATTAGGTTATTTGATAAGAAGTTCATAAGATAATATATCTTAGTGATTGTTTAACAAGTCCTAATCATGAAAATAATGTTGATAATAATTCAAGCTAGATTAGTAAATGAAAAGAAGCTTAAATGACCTTTTGGGATAAATAAAATTATTTGAAGTACACAGATTCATAAATCGGCATTAGTCATCCGATTATGAGTTGAATGAGCTTAGTTGATTATCGGTTTTATTGTATACTATCTTTGATTATCATTTTTATCAGTTGTAAGCTGATATCCCTAAGTTCTAATTTAAATTACACCAACTTACATATGAAATTATAAATACGTAATTTAATGTATTAAAACATAATTAGAAAATAAATACTTATTAGGAATAAGTCTAAGAATTATTGACTAGCTATGGGGTGATAAAACATGATTAAAGTTAATCCTGATCACTATAAGAATTATGCTGATGATAATTTTAATATTATAACTACAGATATTAATCTTGAAGCAAATAGTTCAAAAATATCTTTTAATGGTAAAGATAACGTTGTAGTACTTGGTAAAAATGTTAATTTTAAAGGTAACATCCAATTTGAGGGAGATAATGGTTATTTATTAATTGATGATGATTCAAAATTTATTGGTGATATTATTATTGGTGGAGGGGGATGTTCTGTACGTATTGGAAAAAATTTTGATTGTGTGGGACATGTGTTTATTACAGTTGCTGAAAAAACAACTGTATCAATAGGTAATAAATGTATGTTTAATGGTAACATACAAATCCGGACTCATGATTCCCATCCTATATGGGATGTTAATAGTCACCAAAGGGTTAATAGTAGTCAGTCAATTCATATAGGTGACAAGGTATGGGTTGGAAATTCTGTTAAAATGTTAAAAGGAGTATCCATTGGCGACAATAGTATTGTTGGTATGGATTCTGTTGTAACGAAAAATGTTCCTAATAATAGTTTAGCAGTTGGAATTCCCGCTGAAATTAAAAAAAATAACATTTTTTGGACATCAACAAGTTTAACAACAAAACCTTTTCCGGATTATGATTAAAGTAAGGTAAACTGAAATGAAGCTTTAATTTATGAATTAATTCGAAAAAAGAGATTATTGATGATGTTGAGATAATTTTTGGAAAAATTGTTACTAAGTTTCCTATGAATTATGGCTAAATCTAATTTAAAAGTACATGAATGGTTAATATAAATGAGAACAGATAAAACCTTTTAAAAACAAAATAAGAACGTTTTCTAAGAAGTTCAATGATTAAAAAAGGTAATGTGCATTTAGAACATCTTATAGTTGATAAAATGAAACTAATAATAATTGGAACTGGATATGTTGGATTAGTTACAGGGGCTTGTTTCTCAGAGATGGGAAATAATGTTTATTGTATAGATATTGATAATGGCAAAGTAAAAAGTCTGAAAAAAGGCATAGTACCTATCTACGAACCCGGGTTGGAAGAATTAGTACTTAAAAATCAGTCCAAAGGTGATCTTATATTCACCAATAACCTTAAAGAGGGTCTGGACAATTCTAATATTTGTTTCATTGCCGTAGGTACTCCAATGGGTGAAGATGGCAGTGCTAATTTACAACATGTGCTAGATGCGGCTAAAGATATAGGTCAATTAATAAACCATGACCTAATTGTGGTTAACAAATCCACAGTTCCGGTGGGAACGGCGGATAAGGTAAAATCAACTATTCTAAATGAGTTAGACCAAAGAAATCTTAAACTCAATATTGAAGTAGTTTCTAATCCAGAATTCTTAAAAGAAGGATCTGCTGTTGAAGATTTCATGCGACCAGACCGGGTAATAATTGGATCTGATAATGGAAAAGTAATTGAAACTTTGAAAGAATTATACGCCCCATTTACCGCTAACCATGAGCGATTCATTACCATGGATGTTCGCAGTGCAGAAATGACTAAATACGCGGCCAATGCAATGTTAGCCACTAGAATATCCTTCATGAATGAAATGGCTAATATCTGTGAAAAAGTAGGTGCTGATGTCAACAATGTGCGTAGGGGGATAGGTAGTGATAAACGGATTGGATACAACTTTTTATACGCTGGTTGTGGATATGGGGGTAGTTGCTTCCCCAAAGATGTTAAAGCTTTAATTAAAACCGCGGCACATAATGGATATGATGCAAACATATTAGAAGCAGTGGAATCACTAAATAACCAACAAAAACTTTCTTTAGTGCGAAAAGTTGTAAATAGATTTGGAGAAAACCTTTCTGGGTTTACCTTTGGAATATGGGGACTTTCCTTTAAACCCGAAACTGATGATATGAGGGAAGCACCTTCAGTAATTATTATTAACAAGTTATGTGAACTAGGGGCTAAAGTGCAGGTTTATGATCCTCAGGCTATGGAAGTTGCTGAAAAATACTATTTTGAAGATAACAGAAAGGTAAAATATGCAAAAAATAAGTATGATGCCCTGGATAGTGTCCATTCCTTACTGTTATTAACTGAGTGGAAGGAATTCAGAAGCCCGGATTTTGAGGAAATGAGTAAAAGAATGAACAATAAAATAATTTTCGATGGCAGAAACCAGTATAATAAGGAAATACTTAGGGAAGTTGGCTTTGAATATCATCAAATAGGCAATGGTTTTAAAGGAAGTTAAATATGGCATCAGGGAACGTCACTGGACACAGATTTCTATCCAATTTTAGGAAATATAAATTCCTCCTTTACCAGTTAGTAAGCAGAGATATAAAAACGAAGTACCGTAAATCTGTTTTAGGAATATTCTGGAGTTTTTTAGAACCCCTTCTTACCATGGTCGTGCTTACAATCATATTTTCAACCTTATTTAAAGGTTTTGGAGTGGAAAACTATCCAGTGTACTTATTAACCGGTAGATTGATATTCACCTTCTTTGCTGGAGGAACCACTGCTGCCATGCGATCTATCAGGGGTAGTGCGAGTATTTTAAAAACAGTTTACGTACCAAAATATATTTATTCTCTTTCGGCAATATTATCCAACTTTGTAACCTTCTTACTATCATTGGTGGTGTTATTTTTAGTTATGGCAGCCACAAATGCACCATTTACCATTTACATAATCTTCACCAGTTTACCTATCCTTGCCCTACTGTTCTTCACCATTGGGGTGGGACTGATAGTGGCCACCGTAAACGTCTTCTTCCGGGATCTCGAACATTTATATGGAGTCTTGATGACCCTTTTAATGTATGCTACTCCAATATTTTATCCCCCTAGCATTGTTCCTGCCAGTTTCAGATTTATACAAGATTATAATCCAATATATGCAGTTATAGAATGTTGTCGAAGTGCTTTCCTCTATGGTGAAATTTATGATCCTCATCAGCTACTATTTGCATTAATATCCGCTGCTGTAGCCATGATTGTAGGTTTAGCATTGTTTTATAGATATCAGGATAAATTCATACTACACATTTAATTCACAAACTAATTGATTACAGGTGAAACATTGGAAAACACTGTTATTAAGGTTGAAAATGTTAAGATGAAATTCAATTTAAGTAAAGAAAAAACAGACAACCTTAAAGAGTATGTTATTAAGTTTATTAAGAGAGATCTGCATTATCAACCATTTTGGGCCTTAAAAGGTGTTTCTTTTGAAGTCAAGAGGGGGGATAAATTTGGTATCATTGGATTAAATGGTGCCGGGAAAAGTACACTTTTAAAACTCATCGCAGGTGTTATGAAACCTACTGAAGGCCAGATAAGTGTAACTGGGAGTATAGTACCCTTACTAGAAATGGGAGCAGGTTTTGATCCCGATTACACTGGCCGAGAAAACATTTTTCTTAAGGGTGCTCTATTAGGGTACACCCGGCGTTTTTTAGAAGAAAAATTCGACGAAATAGTGGAATTTTCAGATTTAGAAGAATTCATCGATGTACCCCTGAAAAATTACTCATCAGGGATGAAAGCCAGACTGGCATTTTCCATTGCCACCATGGTGGAACCAGAAATATTAATCATCGATGAGGTTCTATCAGTGGGAGATGCTAAATTTCAGGAGAAAAGCCGTGAAAAAATGAATTCACTTTTAGATGAGGATGCCACGGTTCTTTTTGTATCTCATTCCACTCAACAGGTTAGAAATATATGTAATAGGGCAATATGGCTGGATAAGGGTAAATTAATCACCCAGGGCCCCGTTGATGAAGTATGTGATGCTTATGAGAAGTTTATCCACTTAAAATGATTGATTTTAAGTGGAGTCAATAGGATTATATTTCCTTTTGTTATTTGAATAGTAAAAATAGACATTCTTTGATAGAATGGTGAATTGTATGGATTTAATAGTTGTAATCCCCAACTACAATGGCCAACCTTTTTTAGGAGAATGTTTGGAATCTCTAAAAAATCAGGATCATCCCTTTGATGTTATTATTATTGACAACGCGTCTCAGGATGAAAGTGTCTCTTACATCCGGGAAAATTATCCAGAATTCGACCTTATTGAAAACCAGGAGAATCTTGGATTCGCAGCAGCTGTCAATCAGGGAATAAAGGCTTCCAGTTCAGAATATATTTTCCTCATGAATAATGATGTGCAGTTAGAGGCAGAAACCATTAATATCCTTTTAAAATGCATTAAAAAGGATGAAAACATCTTCGCAGTTTCTTCGAAGATAATCCAGTACCCTGATGCAAATAAGATGGATGATGCAGGGGATGAATACACCATCCTGGGCTGGACACGCAGGGTGGGATATGGGAAATCCCCTGATAATTATGTTCAGGAAAGGGAGATCTTCAGTGCCTGTGCAGCGGCATCCATCTACCGTAGAAGTATCCTGGATGAAATAGGATACTTTGATGAGAACTTCTTCGCCTACATGGAAGACGTGGACCTCAGTTACCGGGCCAGGATCCATGGTTACAAATGCAGGTACTGTCCAGAAGCAGTTGTTTATCATGTGGGTAGTGGGACCAGTGGTAGTCGTTATAATGAATTTAAAACCAGATTAGCAGCCCGGAATAATGTATACGTTCCCTACAAAAACATGCCCTGGCCTCAACTGTTGGTGAATCTTGTTTTCCTCGGTATGGGCTATTTCATTAAATATCTCTTTTTCCTGAGGAAAGGTTACGGTGAGATCTACTTAGATGGTTTAAAAGAGGGTTTTAATTCACGAAAAAAGATTGGTAAAGTAATCTATAACCACAGAAATTTTAAAAACTATCTCGTCATCCAATGGATTTTAATCAGGAACACCTTCAAATACCTGTTCTATTAAGAAAATATAAAAATAATAGGGCTTTACTCATCATATTATGTTGACTTGTGTGGAACTATAGATCTCATTGTTGGTTTCATTGGATTCATATACTTCTTTATTAGAATCTACAACCACCCTGATGTAGTATTTGCCCGGTGTGATATTGGTGGGTACCGTGAATTTGGTATCCTGGTTTTTAATCTCCCCACTGGCAAGATCACTAAGCCGTATTTTTCCAAGAAATATGATGTTTTTCGAATTTTGTTCAGGTGTAAACTGGAAGGTAACATTGCAATCACCGGTGGGTAAAATTCCGTTGTTTTTAATAGTGTTGGGTATGCTTATTTCTTTGCCAATTGCACCTGTTGATGGATTTGTTACATTGGTTACAACCAGATCTCCAAAGAAAACTGCACTATCAACAGCTATTAAAATAAAAACCAAAAAAACCACTGCTATAACAATCATGTATTGTTTTTTCCAATCATCGAAGATACTCTTAGAAGGTTTAGGGGACTTATTGGGATTATCAGAAGACTTATTGGGTTTATCCGGAGTTTTAGTGGGTTTATCTGGAGTTTTAGTGGGTTTATCCGGAGTTTTAGTGGGTTTATCAGGTTTGTGAATCAGTTCTCCCCCGCATTTACATTGGAAGTCGGAGGGATTTTCGTCTGGTTTTAATTGATATTCTTCCCCACATTCTGAACATTGAACTTTCATGCTTTCACCTTGCCACCAGATATTATAATCTTCTCTTATTTCTACATACTATAAGTTTTTTGCACTCAGAACACATTTTTAATTAGAATAACCTCACCGTGATGTCAATATATTCATCCCCTAAACATGTTATCCATAAACAGAGGAAAGATCTAGGATACTTCATTTAAGTTTAGTCAGATTTCCACATAACTTATTAAAGTTAGAACCATCAAACATATGTTTATGATGGCTTTAATCCACATTTCACAATATTTTAGAAATCACTATCACACATCTTCTTAAATAAATGTTTTAAATAGTAAATGCGCCATAATATTTGATATTTTTTATAAACATGAATAATGGTAGTATGTATTTAAGTTGCCTAAAGGCGATAAAATGGACTTATCGATTATAATAGTGAATTATTGTACCTATGAACTGACTAAACAGGCCATAAAATCAATAATCAGCAAGGATCATCCCTTCCAGTATGAAATATACCTGGTGGACAATGCTTCTCGTGATGGTAGTCTTGAAAAATTACAGAAAGACTTTGCCAGAGAAGAAGAAACTGGTTTGATAAAGTTCATTGCCAGCACCAGAAACAATGGCTTTGCCCATGCCAATAATCTGGCTTTGAAAGAGTGCAGTGCTCGACATGTTTTATTACTTAATTCGGATACCGTAATTCTTAATAACTCTCTAACCAAATGTATGGATTACATGGGGGTAGATTCCAGTATAGGGGCTTTGGGATGCAAGGTAATTATTCCTGATGGTTCGCTGGATAAGGCGTGTAGGAGAAGTTTTCCAACATTCAGTGTTTCATTTTACCGAATGACAGGTTTGTCCCGGCTTTTCCCTAAAAGTAAACGTTTTGGTAAATATAATCTCACCTATCTGGATGAAAACGAAACATATGAGGTGGATAGTTTGGTGGGTGCCTTTATGCTGGTTAGATCTGATGCAATCCATGAGGTGGGTCTGTTGGATGAGCAATTCTTCATGTATGGTGAAGATATTGACTGGTGTTACCGTATCAAATCCAGTGGTTGGAAAATAATGTACTACAGTGGTGCAGAGATTATCCATTACAAAGGGGGAAGTAACAATACCCGGGATAAATCCAGACTCACCACTGAATTTTACAGATCAATGTACATCTTTTATAACAAGCATTACCGTGATGATTATCCTTTCATCATTACTGGAATTACTTACATGGGGATCTGGGGGATTTGTAGCATGAAACAAATATTAAATCGGTTGAAAAATATTATATAGGGCTACAATTGTTATACTGGTTCAAATTGTAGTTTAAGAATGTGTTGTAAGTGATGAAATGATCAGGGAAAATCAGAGAATATTCAATATAGCACTGGTGGTCATTGACTTTTCAGTTATCACCCTCGCCCTGATCCTGGCCTGGTATATCCGGTTTGAAACAGATCTGCTGGGTTTTGGTAGGAGTATTTGGGGATTTGACCATTACATAATGCCAATTGTTTTAATCATACCAGCATATATTTTTATTTATTATATTTTTGGTTTATACACCCCTCAAAGAACTAAAAAGACCATAAACTCCGAAGCACTTAAGATCATTGAGGTTAACTTCATCGGATTACTTCTGGTGGTAACTCTGCTGTTTGTATTTGGATTAACCGATTATTCAAGGTACATGCTGGCTATGTTTGCCATATTTAGCACCATCTTTTCTATAACTGAACGATTCATAATTAGAACGTTATTGAAATTAATGCGCAGCAGACAGTATAACATCAAATATATTTTAGTGGTAGGTGCTGAAGAACTGGGAATAAAATTATCTGGCTTAATAAATGAGAATGAATACCTTGGATACAGTATTATGGGATTTTTGGATGATAGTCTGGAAAAAGGTGAACGAATTAATGGTTCAAAGATCATTGGAAATGTTGGTGATTTGGAAGATGTAATCTCCGAGAATTTAGTTGATAGGGTAATCATAACATTATCCCACAGTCAGTATCATCGTCTTGAATGGATTGTTGAAACCTGTGAAAAATGTGGAGTCCGGGCAGAGATTGTACCGGATTATTATCGTTACATGCCTGCCAAACCACACATGGACGTGATAGAGGGCATGCCTTTGATCCAGATTAGACACATACCCCTGGATAACACCTTTAACAGATATATGAAACGATCTTTAGACCTTATACTGGTGGTTCCTGCTATTATAATCTTATCTCCACTACTTTTTTTGGTGGCGATTCTGGTTAAAATCAGTTCTCCTGGCCCGGTTATATTCAAACAGGAAAGGGTGGGACTTAACCGGAAAATTTTTTATATGTACAAATTTCGCAGTATGAAAGTCCATGATGAAGAAAGGGAAAAATTTCAATGGACCACTGCAGATGATCCCCGTAAAACCAGGTTTGGTTCGTTCATAAGAAAAACAAGTATTGATGAATTGCCGCAGTTTTTCAACATATTAAAGGGAGAAATGAGTTTAATCGGCCCCAGACCAGAACGCCCTCATTTTGTGGAAAAATTCAAAGAGGAAATTCCAAAGTACATGATCAAACATCACGTCCGCCCGGGGATGACAGGATGGGCGCAGGTTAATGGTTACAGGGGGAATACTTCCCTTATCAAGAGGATACAGTATGATATTTATTATGTGGAAAACTGGACTATGACCCTTGATGTGAAAATATTTTTCAGAACTTTAATCAATCTATTTCGGGATAAGAATGCTTACTAATATTGATAAAATCTTATTAATAAGGATAAGATTGTTTAACTAATTTTAATAATGTAGTAAATGTTTTACGGATGATTATTAATTCCAATTATTAATCCAGATACCCATTCCTACACCCAGATATACATATCCTACACTATATCAATTGTAGTTGGAAACTTAATTTTTAGTCCTAACTAAATTCTTAGCTTTAACTTAATTCTTAGCCCTAATTTCTTAGCCCTAACTTGATAACCGTCTCTTCGGTTTTCTTCATGTCTGGAATCATATAGTTTATCCCGTTAATATGTGTATATTCACCGGTAACAACTCCAGTTGTAGCATTATCTATGTTAAAGCCAGTGACTAATTTTTCAATTACCGTTGTCTCCAGGGGAGGTATATCTGTTTTTACATTTTCTCTTAACTGGTTTAAAACAGCAGGGGCCTGAAGTATGTTTGATGGGTTTAAAGCTTCGTTGATAATGGCTGATATTGCCTCCCGGTGTCTTTTCATCCGCCCACCCTCCGAGTCAGAGTCTTGCCTGAACCGGACGTAGATCAGAGCTTCATCACCAGTTAATTTACTTACCCCTGTTTTTCCATGTAATTCTGGTCTTACTGCGGAGATATGGGGTTCCACATTCATGGTAATACCACCTAATGTGTCCACCATCTCCTTAAAATCAGTAAAGTCAACCAGTATATAATAATCAATTCTCACATTCAAAAAGTTCTCTACAGTATCTATGGTGGTGTTTATATCTCCATAGGCATATGCACTGTTAATTTTGTCCACACCTTTCCCAGCAATCTGTACCCTGGTATCACGGGGTATGGAAAGGATAGAAACGTTTTTTGTATTTTTATCAATTGATAGAATGTTAATGGAATCTGTGTATCCCTGATCCTGTGGTGATCGGGCATCTGCGCCTAAAAATAATATATTTACTCTTTCACTGGATTCTGTTTTAGGAATAAACAGTAAATAGGATAAACTTACCCCCACTACCAAAACCAAGATCCCTATAACTCCTAAAATTACTAGTTTCCTATTCATTTCCATAACCCCAATTTCATTTTATGTTCCTAACTGAATCTTCTCTTAAGCTGTACCAGTGAAGTCATATATTGCTTTGAATCTATATGCACTGGATTTAATCCCACCTCCTAACAAGTATCTGCTAGATACTTGGTGGGATAGGTCATAAGCATGTATTCAGTCTATATCTATAAGTATTAGTATATCATGTTATTTTCATCCATAAACTACGTGTCTGGTAAGGATTCTGGTCAGGGAGTTTGTAAAGGATGAATTCCATCTTCCTCTGTCCAAGTGTTCCTGCAGTGAAGTTAAGTGGAATTTCCATTTGTTGATTGTCTTGAAGGGTGACGTTATCCTGTTTCAGGGTGGTGTTATTCACTCGAACCAGCAAACGATAGTTCACAGTGGATCCTTCCTGGTTCACCAAAACCATGGTTAGATTGCTTTTGGTTCCAGAGGTGAGGTTAAGAGTATAGTTACTGGCATTTACATCCACTCCTTTAATATAAAAATCAGTGAAATTAGTCTTATTGTCATCTGTTTGTATGGAACCTGGTATTAAGAGGGTGTAAGCAGCAGTACCAATTGTCAGGATGATGCAGATAATGAGAAAGATGCCCAGCACTTTTTCCAGTTTCCGAATACGGAGTCTTCTCTCCAGGGGTAATTTTTTAGTTCTGATGAAAGTTATGAGACAGAATATAAGGCTGAAAACAGCTAAAACAATGAGTATGAGTTCTAAACGGATGCTCCAGGGGGTATAATTAAAGGCTAAACCAATTAGTGAGGTCAGGATTAAACTTGATCCACATCCCAGTGCAAAACGTTCGACCAATTCCAGGTCATCATTTTTAGGAAACATAACAGCCAGTAACAGGTAACCTGGTATGAAACATATGAATAAACTACCTGGAAGCATCCAGAGGGAAGTTTTGTTTAAGGGAGGGACTAAAACAGTAATTATCATCAGTATGCTTAGTAGGATGAATGTTATCAAATTTTTAGGCAATACTAGCTTTGAAGGAATGGATGTTTCCTTAACGGCAGCTTCATTTTCGTCTATTCCTGATTTGAAGTGGTTAATCCTGAGGATGTGGGCTGTAATGGAAAGTACTACTGTAATTAAAGACAAAATCAAAGTTAAATCTCTAAAATGGAGTCCTATTGTGGAATATTTCAGTATTACGCTAATTAAAACCGTCAGGAATACACACAACTCCATAAGTAAGATAGGTTTTCTGATAAGGCCAGCATAATTTTCTTCAGGGTAAAGTACTGAGATCAGTGCATATCCTGAAAGGACAAAAATCAGTATAAAAAAAACTATATCCATTATAAAGTTATTAATGAGGTTGGTTGATGTAACTGTTGCTGTGATTATTGCTAATACAAAAAGTAACATTAGATCTTTTGATGATGTTCCTTGCATTATGATCCTCCATTATTCATAGAGTTCTGGACTTTTTTGAATCTTTTTATTTAATTACAAATTATAGTTAAAATTAAGATTATTTAACATTTCCATAACTTGATAATTAAATATTTGGCCCCATGAAATTCAGATATTTTATCCCATTAATTTATAATGGAAATGAAGAAAGATAAATATATTACATACTTCAAATAAAACATACAATAAGATGTGTTATTATGAACAAAGATTATAAATTGATGGGTGGCCTGGTGCCAATTATACTGATTTTATGCGTTGGTTTGTATGGAATCCCTGGAGTTTTAGGCTCTCAATCAGATTCAAATCAGTTAATAACTCCGGTTGCTTATAATAACTCCAATACAACTCAGACCAATAACACAGTGACCAGCGAACAATCGGATAGTGATGATACAGATCAAACATCTTCCAGTCAGGTGACTACTAGATCAACAAGTGGATCTAACACTGGAAATACTAACACCGCTGATACAACATCAACTCAAACTGAAACCTCTGAAACTCCAAGTACCCCTGAAACACCTCAAGAGCCAGAGATACCAACTGAACCAGAGACAACTGTATAACCAACACTACTTATTTTTAATTTTTTATTATTTCTCATTCTGTATGATTTACTAATTAAAAACTGGAGATTTATTAATTTAAAACCAGGTTATTCATTAATTTAAAAACTGGAAGAATTTATTAATTAAAAAAAGGTTTAGATAGTGCTGGGGAAGTTGGAGTTGGGAGTTGCTGCCACCATCATCACCCCGATCATGAGCACTGTAAGCATGATCACCACTGGAACCAGGTAACGCATACCTAAGTACCGAAGGTCTATTTCATCTCGGTAATGAGTTCTTCTCCTTAAATCAGGAATTGAATTCTTTCTGTAATTTTTTTGCATGTTATGCCTCCTTTATTAACAAATGAGGCGTCTAACCTATTTAAGGGAAGAGATAGAGAGCATTTTAGAAGTAATCAGGTATATGTTGGCCTGTTTTTTGAGAAAACTTTAAGGATCGTTAATGGATCCTTCTTCCATTTGAATGAATTTTACCCGGTCATAATCATTTTAGGAGATGCGCGAGTAAATCAATAAAAAACTTAAATCATCCTCCACATAGATTAAACCTCACATGAAAAGTAATAAAAAATTCTAAAGATTAGTTGAAAATTCAAATTAATATGGTTTTAACACTTTGGAGGTATTCAATTGCCGGATAGTGGAGAAATAGAGCTGAGAGTTGCCGAAGCATTGCAACAGGATGTGGGCAAAGGAATGGTACGAATAGACCATGAATTAATGACTAAACTCGGAGCATCTCCTGGTGACATTGTGGAAATAATCGGTAAAAGAACTACCGGTGCCATTGCCGGAAACTCCTACCCTGCAGATGTGGGACTGGAAATCGTACGTATGGATGGACTCACCCGTTCCAATGCAGGAACATCCATTGGAGAAATGATCACCCTACGCAAAGCACAGCCCAGAATGGCCAGTAAAGTCGTAATTGCTCCGGCAGCCAAGGGAATGCGTATAATGGCCTCAGGAGACATCATCAAAAGAAACCTCATGGGGAGAGCTGTCACCCGGGGAGACGTACTGGCCCTGGTATCCCCTCGAAGAACCAAAGAAACATTAAGGGAATTCCCCGGTTCTGAAGATATATTCCGCGAATTCTTCGAAGCCACCACACCCTTTTCTCTGGGGGAAATCAAATTCACCGTGGTATCTACCAACCCTGCCGGACTGGTGCGTATCAATGACACCACTCAAGTGGAAGTTCGGCCCGAGGCAGTGGAGGTTATGGAAAAAAAAGTCCCAGATGTAACCTACGATGATGTGGGCGGACTTAAAAAGGAAATATCAAAAGTCAGGGAAATGATAGAACTCCCCCTCCGCCACCCGGAAATATTCGACCGCCTGGGAATCGATCCACCAAAAGGGGTGCTCTTACACGGCGCACCGGGTACTGGGAAGACACTGTTGGCAAAATCAGTTGCCAGTGAGAGTGGATCCAATTTTGTGGCCATCAACGGACCAGAAGTCATGAGCAAGTTCGTGGGAGAGGCTGAAAAGAAAATACGCGAAATATTCGAAGAAGCAGCAGAAAATGCCCCCACAGTGATATTCATAGATGAAATCGATGCCATAGCCCCTAAACGGGAAGAAGTAACTGGTGAAGTTGAACGGAGGGTAGTAGCTCAGATACTGGCCCTGATGGACGGGCTGAAAGAAAGGGGAAAGGTAATTGTTATCGGAGCCACCAACCGGCCTGATGCCCTGGACCAGGCCCTACGCAGACCCGGACGTTTCGACCGGGAAATAGAGTTACGTGTCCCTGATCGGGAAGGGCGAATGGAGATTCTGGAGATACACACCCGTGCCATGCCTTTGGCTGATGATGTGAACATCGATGAACTGGCAGAAACCACTCATGGATTTGTAGGTGCAGATCTGGCTGCACTCTGCAGAGAAGCAGCTATGAACGCCTTAAGAAGAGTTTTACCTGACATAGATCTGCAAGAACAGCGTATAGCTCCAGAAATCTTGGAGAAACTCTTCGTCACCAGCGATGATTTTTTGGATTCCATGAAATCCATCAGTCCCTCTGCACTCCGCGAAGTATTCATCGAGGTGCCCAACGTCCACTGGGGCGATATCGGTGGCTTGAACGAACTCAAAGAAAGCTTGAAAGAAGTGGTAGAATGGCCCCTAAGTAATATCTCTTCTTTCCAGCGTATTGGAATACAGCCTTCCAAAGGAATTCTTCTTTTCGGCCCCCCTGGAACTGGGAAGACACTGCTTACCAAGGCAGTGGCCACAGAATCCAAGGCCAATTTCATCTCAGTCAAGGGATCAGAAATACTCAGCAAATGGTTCGGTGAATCAGAACGGAAAATCGCTGAGATATTCAAAAAAGCCAAACAAGCATCCCCTTGCATAATTTTCTTTGATGAAATAGATGCCATAGCACCTATAAGGGGATCTGCTGCTGGAGAACCAAGGGTCACCGAACGCATGGTCAACACCATCCTCTCCGAGATGGACGGTCTGGAAGAACTGCGAGGAGTGGTGGTTATAGGGGCAACGAATCGACCAGACCTCATGGACCCTGCACTCCTACGTCCTGGAAGATTCGATGAAGTGGTACTGGTACCTCCTCCTGATGAAAATGCACGAAGGGAAATTTTAAGGGTTCACGGGGGACACATGGCACTGGATGATGATGTAAAACTGAAAGAACTTGCCAAAAAAACTGAAGGATACACAGGGGCAGATATAGAGGTTTTATGCCGTAAAGCAGGTATGATAGCGCTCCATGAAGATATGAATATTCAAAAAGTATCTTATCGGCACTTTAAAGCTGCTATAAAGAAAATAAACCCCTCAACCACTCCTAAAACCCGGGAATATTATGAGCAAATAGCCAGGGAATTGGGTAGGGGATTGGAACCTAAAAAAGTCCGAGAAGAATTCCCCAGAGAGGTGGCCTAAGGTATCACCTTCCCCTAAGGTATCACCTTCCCCTAAGGTGTCCGTGCCCCTAAGGTGTCCATGTCTCTGAGTATTACATGCCTTTGAGGTGTCACACGCCCATTTTTTTTAAAATTTTTCTAAAACAAAGAGGTTAGATTTAGTGGATAAACAAAACACCCTAAATAAATTCGAATTTTTTGATGTAACTGCTGATGTGGGTTTTCATGCTCATGGTAATGATCTGGCTGATGCTTTCCAGAACGCCGCCCTTGCTACCTTTGAAGTCATGACTGACACTTCCCAGATAAAACCGGCAGTTAAAAGAGAAATTAGTGTGGAATCCGAGGATGAAAAAGCGCTACTCTATGACTGGCTCAGTGAATTGCTGTTCCTCCATGATTATGAAGGCCTGGTTTTTTCCCAGTTCAAAGTTACCATAAATCAAAAAGGTCCAGAAATCTTCAACTTACATGCTGAGGTGTGTGGGGAAGAGTTCAACCAAAAAACTCATGAAGTAAGGGATGAGGTTAAAGCAGTCACCTTCCATTTAATGGAAATTAATAAGGAAAAAAATGGATGCACTTTGCAGGTGATTTTAGATACTTAAATTTCCATCTTTTTAAAGATTTTAAATATTTCCATGTTGGATAGTGATTCTGATGCCTTATCTGGTTTGTACTAAATGCAGAGGATATTACCAGCTTCAGGAAGGAGAATCTCCTGATGACTTTCAGGATAAATGCCAATGTGGTGGCGATCTAGAATACACGGAATCCCTGAGCATGGATTTCATGGAAGAAAAAGAGGATACAGATAGTTTTCAGGATATTGAAAGTTCTCAAAATTCTAATGATTTTAATTCTAATGATTTTAATATTCCTGAAAGTTCAAAGAATCCCCTTTATTCAGAGAGTCCTGGAAGTTCAGAAAACCCCTATAATTCCATTAATCCTCAAAATCATAATGATGATCTTCCACCAGTTGAACCGGATACCAAAAGTCCATTGTCCCGTAATTTATTTAAAATAACTATAGTAATGGCAGTAATGGTCCTATTAATCATATCTATCGGCTTAATCACCAGTAAAAATGATAGTTACGGTGTATTGAATTTTAATGTATACGAAAAATACAGTGATGAAGAGATCAACACTTTCCTGGAGAGTGCTTTCAGCCCCAATGACTATGGTAACAGTTATGATAAAGTGGGTAAATGGAACCTCAACGTGGTTAGAATAAGGGTTATGGGTTCACCCACCTCAGATGATCTTAAAACTCTTGATAAAGCCATCAATGATATAAATACCAATGTCAAAGATTTCCGACTTGAAATTGATGATAAAAACCAGTTAGAACCAGATATGGAAATTTACTTCATTCCCCACTCTGAATTCGCCCAATACTCTGTCAACCCCTCGAAAGTTGATGGTTTCACTGAGTGGAAGGTAAGCACCAGTGGTATTTATGGGGGTAACTCTGCAGGTGAAATATTCAAAGCACGGGTCTTCATTGGTATGGATGGGCTGAGTCAGGAACGTCGTTCCCATGTCATTGTTCATGAACTGGCCCACGGTCTTGGATTACACCATAACCACAATCAAAACAGTGTGCTGTGTATTAATGGTCCTGATTTGACTGAATTTTCAGATTCAGATGAGACCATGATGCGGATACTTTACCGTAAAGACATATTGCCTTACATGTCACGGAGTCAAGTTGAGATTATTCTTAATAATTCAAGAAAAACTGTTTTTTAGGATTTAAATAGTTTTTAGGGGGGAATAGAAAATTGAAGTTATTTAAGAGAAAATTAAGGGAAATGTATTAAGGGAAAAGTATTTTTCTAAGTTCTCCTAGATTCCCAGTAATAAATTCCTCTGCTTTGGGGTTTGCCAATATTTTCAGCTGTTTTTGCCCGGTTTCAAGATACGCTTTTCCTAATATTTCTTGAAGCTCAGGAACAGGCATACTCATGACTTTCTCTATTTTAACCATTTCTTCAGGATTTAGCTGTTTTTTATATTCTTTTATCTGAGATTCAAATGATTTCACCACGTTTTTGTTTCCTTTAACCACCATCTTCAGAATTAGGGGTGGAACACGGGTAAAAACATCCATAATTTCTATAACATCCTTTTCTGTTATTTTTACTTCATTTTCAGATTCCATAATCAATAATCTCCTTAGTAAGATGGTTTAATTTATTATAATAGGTTTACGTCTTAATTTTATCATGGTTATAGTTATTTTCCCAATAGCTTTTTAGGTTTAGTAAAATTTAACTAAAAATAGAAATCTTGGTATACAAGATGCACTCATAATTATTTAATAGATAAAGGTTATTTAGATTTAATAAGGTGAAGCTTATTTAGATAATTAAAGATTCAGATTTCATGTTTTTTCAGAATGATTATTAGAACTAATTAATAAAATCAGGAGATTGGATTATCATGGTTATGGAAGAAACTCTTAAAAAGGTACGTGATTGTGTTTGGGAAGTCCCCGGAGATTATAAAAAGGAAATGAGAGTACCTGGTCGAATATATCTTGATGATGAGGCCATTAAAACCCTGGAAAAGGGAGCAGTTGATCAGGTGGCCAATGTAGCTTGCCTACCGGGGATTCAGAAGTTTTCCATCGGGCTTCCTGATATCCACTTTGGCTACGGATTCAGCATAGGTGGGGTTGGAGCGTTCAGCAGCCGAACAGGAGTTATAAGTCCTGGGGGTGTGGGCTTTGACATAAACTGCGGTGTAAGACTTCTCCGCACAAATCTCACCTTTGAGGAAGTTCAGCCTAAGGTAAAAGAATTAATTGATGTGATGTTTCGTAATGTACCCTCCGGTGTAGGTAGCAAGGGAAAAATCCGACTCAAGGAGGGTGAAATAGATGATGTCCTGGATAACGGTGCCCGGTGGGCTGTGGAAAATGGTTATGGTTGGGATGAAGATCTGGAGTTCCTGGAAGAGAACGGATGCATGGCTGATGCGGACTCTGCCCGGGTGAGTGATAAAGCTAAAAAGAGGGGAATACCTCAGTTGGGTAGCCTGGGGTCGGGTAACCATTTCCTGGAAGTCCAGAAAGTGGAGGAAATATTTGATGATGATGCTGCCAGGACATTTGGACTGGAAAATGGACAGGTAACAGTACTCATCCATTCTGGAAGCAGGGGATGTGGGCATCAAGTTTGCAGTGATTACCTGCGAACCATGGACAAATCTGCTAAACGTTACCAGATCAATTTACCAGACCGGCAACTGGCCTGTGCTCCAGTTGAATCAGAGGAAGCTCAAAATTATTTCGCTGCAATGGCTGCTGCTGCCAACTACGCCTGGACCAACAGGCAAATGATCGTGCACTGGGTCAGGGAATCCTTTGAACAAGTCTTCCATAAGGATGCCGAGGACATGGGCATGGGCATTGTATATGATGTGGCCCATAACATTGCCAAGAAAGAAATTCATACCATCAAGGGAAAGAACACCCAGCTTTACGTCCATAGAAAAGGAGCCACCCGGGCTTTCGGACCTGGAAGAGAAGAATTACCATCAAATTACCGGAAAATCGGTCAACCAGTACTCATCCCTGGAACTATGGGCACATCCTCCTATGTCTTGCACGGAACACAGACCGCAATGGATGAAACATTTGGTTCCACTGCCCATGGGGCGGGACGCCAGATGAGTCGGGCCGGTGCCAAGCGTAACTATCGTGGTGAAGATATACTCAAAATCCTGGAAGATAAGGGAATATATGTGAAGGCTAACTCCATGCCAGTAGTGGCTGAGGAAGCCCCTGGCGCATACAAGGATGTGGATCAGGTGGTTCAAACCGCCCACACCGCAGGTATTTCAAGATTAGTGGGTAGAATGGTGCCTATGGGCGTGGCCAAAGGGTAACATTTTCCCAACATAAATCTTTCATGGGAATGCGAGATTATTTTTATTATAATCCAATGTGAGACTTTCTTTCTGAGACATAGGAGACTTAACATGATCGGAATAATTGGTGGTACAGGAGTGTATCAGATAGTTGAAATGGGAGAATTAAAAGAAAAAAAGGTTCTAAATACACCATTTGGTGAATCTCCTCCGGTATCTATTTTAACATTTGAAGATCAGGAGGTTGCCTTCTTACCACGTCACAGGGAAGGCCATGACAACCCTCCCCATATGATTAATTACCAGGCCAATATCTACGCTCTTAAAATGTTGGGTGCAGAGCGAATCATTGCAACTAACGCCGTTGGATCTCTTGATGAATCCATTAACCCTGGTGACTTTCTCATACCCAATGATTTTCTGGATTTCACCCGGAAAAGACCTTTCACATTTTATGATGACCGTGCAGTGCATGTGGATGTCACCCAACCCTACTGTCCTCAGCTGACAGAAACAATAATATCAGCCGGGCGAAATGTAGAGGGGAGATTGATTAAGGGGGGTGTATATGTATGCACTGAGGGCCCCCGATTTGAGACTCCCGCAGAGATCCGGATGTTCCGTCAGCTGGGTGGAACCGTGGTGGGTATGACTGGGCTTCCGGAAGTTGTGCTGGCCCGGGAACTTGAAATGTGCTATGCATCCATCTGCATGGTCTCCAATTACGCAGCATCAGTATCATCAGAGAAAATTACAATAGATGAAGTATTTGAGATTTTAGATGAGAAAAAAAAGGAATTAACCCGACTTATCTATAATTCAATAATCACCACATCTGCTGATGGGAATTGTCCCTGCAGATGCGCTCTGGAAGGCGCAGAAATAGATTAAAATAGGAGATCAGTTCAGAAAATCAATAACCTTCTATTTTAGAGGTTTATAATCCAGGTTAATGGATTGATTAAATCTTTCTAATTATGGGGAAAGCTTTTTTAATCGGAAAATATAAAGCACTTGTTATATAGGTTATTGCCCCAATTTTTTTATTATCTTTTTTACAAGTTCTAACCAAATAAAATAGGGCTTTCATTCATGAACCTAATTTAAGGAGAGTTTAGGTTGAATTACGAGCAGGAAGAAATTCTTAAACTTAAAGAAGAGAAAAATGCCATAATATTGGCTCATAACTATCAAACTCAGGAAATACAGGAGATTGCAGATTTTTTAGGGGACTCACTGGAGTTATGTATCAAAGCATCACAGATAGAAGATGCTGATCTGGTTGTTTTTTGTGGAGTGGACTTCATGGCAGAAACTGCTGCTATTTTAAACCCCTATAAAAAGATATTGATCCCTGATGCGCAGGCAGAGTGTCCTATGGCTCACATGCTCCCTGCAGAAGAGGTAAAAAAATACAAAAAGAAATACCCTCAAGCAGCAGTAGTGTTATATGTGAACACCCTGGCTGAAGCTAAAGCCGAAGCAGACATACTATGCACATCAGCCAATGCAGTTCAGGTTGTAGAAAGCCTGGATGCTCAACAGATACTATTCGGTCCAGATATGAACCTGGCACGTTACGTTCAAAAAAGGACTGATAAAGAAATAATCCCCATCCCGGAGGTGGGTTACTGTTACGTTCATAAAATGTTCAACACTGCAGACATCGCTTTTTCCAGGGAAAACTATCCTGATGCAGAGGTACTGGTGCACCCTGAATGTGACGCTGAAGTACAGGAGGCGGCGGACCATATACTCAGCACAGGTGGAATGATCCGCCAGGTGGCTGATTCTGCTAGTAAAAGTTTTCTCATAGCCACCGAGGTGGACATGGTAACCCGACTACGCAGGGAAAACCCTGATAAACTTATTTACCCTTTGCTGGATGAGGCCATCTGTGAAAATATGAAATTACACACCCTGGAGAAAGTTAAAAAATCCCTGATGGAGGAAAAGTTCCAGGTTAAAGTTCCAGAGGAAATTGCTGATAAGGCCCGTGGTGCAGTGAAGAGGATGCTGGAAGTCAGTTAAACCTACTATCTATCAGTTTACTGCTAACTGAAATTAACAATCTGAAGTACAAACAGAATAAAAGTATACAAAATGAATACTTGAAATTATTTTTTCATGGTGGGATATAGTGAAAATAGATAAAATAGGATTATCTGGAGTTATACTGATACTCATAGGGTTGATTGTTTACGCCACATCACCCATGGATCAGCTGGTTATGATGATCACCTGGCCACTGTTATCCGGTTCATCAGAGGGTAAAGCTGTCCTTTTCATGATGGCAATAGGCAGTTTCCTCATCTTAAACTCACTTATCAACACCAGCAGATTCTTAACACCAATAAAGGAAAGGGCCAATGAGTACAGTCCTGACGGTAAAAAGTTCCTGAAATTGACCATACTCATAATACTGCTAACCTGTCTGGTGGGCCTTTTAATTGAGTTCTCTATTCGTTTGAAGTATGGAGTCTCCCCATTAACCATTTTTGTCTCCACCAATCCCACTTCCACCACCACCAGCCCCATGCACAGCCATGTTTTCAAATCAGTTTTCGGACACTTTGCAGACAGTCTGGGTGGGTTGGTACCAGAACATGTTCACACTGGAGGTAGTCTATACCCTGAAGTGATCCCATGGGCTTACTTCATATTCGTAACCCTACCCCTGGCCTACATAACCGGACTGTTCTCTTTAGATGAAAGGCGGGATATCTACCGGATAATAATGGCCTTCGCCCTGACTCTGGCTATTATTGGAATGGTTGATGGTGGACTCTACAGCCAACCATTATTGATTGGTCTTGGCCTCCTATTCATCCTTTATTTTGTGAAAACACCCTTTAAGTTCCGCCAGCTTATCCTACCCCTGGTACTTATTGTTCTGGTGGCGTTATCCGGATTGGGACTAGAACTGGCCGGGAATAACAGCTCTTATCATGAAATAAAAGTCTTAAATCAGTTTGAACCCGTTGATCTAAGTGGTTATAATGTTTTAAGCCAAGAGCAGCAGGGTAACATGACGGTTATAAGGACTGATACCAGTGTCAGTGATAAAAACACCTTAGAAAGTCTTTTCAAAACATATGAGGGTCGTGCTGATGGATTTTTCATGACCTGGAATTTCTTTTCCTACTTCTAGGAATCCGAAAGTATCATAAATAAAAAAATAAAAAAAAATATTAGGTGAAAATGAAGCTTTCAATTATCATACCTACCTTTAACGAAGAAAGTTACCTTCCCCATCTCCTGGAGAGCATAAAACGGCAGGATTTCAGTGATTATGAAGTTATAGTGGCCGATGCAGGTTCCAAAGACAGTACTGGTGATATTGCTCATGAGTGGGGGTGTAAAGTTGTTGAAGGAGGTCTTCCATCTGTAGGGCGAAATCAAGGGGCAGAAGCAGCCAGTGGTGAATATCTTCTATTCTTAGATTCAGACGTGATATTAACCAGGGATTACCTGGAATTGTGCCTGGATGAATTCGAAAAAAGAGAGCTGGGAATTGCCATCACCCAGATCGCACCTTTAAGTGACAGTTTTTTGAATAAAATAACCCACGACCTTGCTAATTTCTTCATGAAAAGAGTGGAGAACATCAAACCTCATGGGGCGGGTTGTTATGGTATAATCACCACCAAAAAATTACACAACGAGGTGGAAGGATTTGATGAAGACCTGGACTTTGGAGAGGACACTGATTACATTGAACGTATAGGTTCCATCAGCCAGTTCAAGGTTCTTCGAAGCCCTAAATTACTTGTTTCCACCCGCCGTCTTCAGGAAGAAGGACTGCGTAATGTGGCCTTCAAGTATGCCAAAAGCACCTTCTACCAGTTCAGAGGGAAACAAATAACCGCAGAAGACCTGGATTACACCTTCGGACATCCTGATCAAAAGAGGATACTCTACTCAGTATGTGGGGAAGGAATGGGACATGCCATCAGGGGCAGAGTCCTCCTTAATCATTTAACCAAGAATAATGAAGTCCACATATTTGCATCAGACCGTGCCTATGATTATCTGGCAGATCATTTTGACAATGTTTATGAAATCGGCGGATTTAACACAGTTTATGAGGATAACACTGTCCAGAACACCAAAACATTCATCAAGGGGATGAAAGACCTCCCTGGAGATTTAAAAAATAGTTTAAGATTAATGTACAGTGTGGCCAAGGCAGTAAAGCCTCAGGTCATCATCTCTGATTTTGAATTTTATTCAAACCTCCTATCCAAGATCCTGCGCGTGCCACTCATCAGCCTGGATAATATGCATGTTCTCACCCAGGCGGAGTTAGAAGTACCCCGGAAATACCGTACTGACAGAATAGCTGCTGAAGGTGTGGTCAGATCGTTCATCCAGCTCCCAACTGTTTACCTCATAACCAGCTATTTTTATCCACCCCTTAAGAATTCCAGTAAGACGAAATATTTCCCACCAGTACTGCGTGACACCATTATGGAACTTGAACCCTATAATGGGGAGCATGTACTGGTTTACCAGACCAGTGCCTCCAATGTGAGATTGCTGGATATTCTGAAGGAATTTGATGATGAATTCATTGTCTATGGATTCCACCGTGATGAACGGGATGGAAATTTATTGTTTAAGAGTTTCAATGAGGATGAATTTTTCAACGACCTTGCCCAAGCCCGGGCAGTGATTTCCAATGGAGGATTCACCCTTATCAGTGAGGCCCTCTACCTGGGAAAACCAGTTTTAAGTGTTCCAGTGAAAAAACAGTTTGAACAGATCCTTAATGCCCTCTACATGGACCGATTGGGCTATGGGGAGTTCCACGAGGATCTGGACCGTGATGATATTGAAAACTTCCTCTCCAAGTTAGAAGAATACCGGAAAAACATCCGTCTTGGTTTTGCACATGATCACAACCAATCTATTATGGATGAACTGGACTTTCTCATTGATAAATATGCCAAATAACTGAATTTGTATTGGAAAAAAATATTTGATGATTTCTTTTTTAATGTTGATTTTCTTCGTTAATAATCATCAAACTGCATAAAATTCTTCAAATCTTAACTATTTAAAGAGCAGGTAAAATGAAATATAGGGAGATAATCCATACAAAAAGGGTTAAAATTGGCCTAAGAAAACTATTAATCACAAATCCATCTTTAAAACCATTATATAAATGATTTATTGATGATAATGTCGAAAAGATTAACATGAACATTAATAGACTTAAATAGGCATAGAATCCTGTCTTTCCATGAATACTTATCCAATGCTCTATAACCTCAAGACTATTTATTCCACGGATAAACTTATTATCATATGAGTTCAAGAAGTGGAGTTGCCAATTTACCCCTTCATGGTGGTCGCGCACCTCGATGGCTTTTCCAGCGAATGGTGAAACTGGCAGGAGCGGTTACTGATTCAATAGTATATGAGTACGGTTCCGAGGAATTTTTATCCAGAATTTCAGACCCCCACTGGTTCCAGGCATTTTCATGTGTCCTGGGTTTTGACTGGCACAGTTCTGGAACAACCACCACAACCTGCGGGGCTCTGAAAACAGCTCTTAGCCCGGAAGAACATGGTATATTTGTTGCAGGTGGTAAGGGGCGTGCTTCCCGGAGAACGCCCCAGGAGATCCAGGATGCTGGAGAAATGTTCTCTTTATCCACAGCTAAACTGGAAAGTTTGGTTTATTCCAGCAAGATATCAGCCAAAATTGATAATTCATGCATCCAGGATGGCTACCAGCTTTATCACCATGTGTTTTTTTTAACGGAAAAGGGTGACTGGGCAGTGGTGCAGCAGGGAATGAACCAATCCACCAGATACGCCCGTCGTTATCACTGGTTATCTGATTCTGTGCAAAATTACATTAATGAACCACATAATGGTATCTGCTGTGACCTGAAGGAAGAGAAAACCCTGAACATGACCTCGGATATGAGTTATGATTCACGGCAAACCAGCCTGGATCTTATTCTGGATAATCCAGAACATCTGAAGAAATACTTCCAGAAAAAAGTAGATGTGGGACTTGATCAAGCTAATCTGGATATATTCTGCCCTGAACTTACTTTACCCAGTCATCATCCTGTGTTGGATATTGATCTATCTCCCCGGGAATTTGAAGTTCTCCGTAATGCCTGGGAACTGCAACCAGAAAGTTATGAGGAATTAGTTTCTTTAAATGGTATGGGGCCCAAGAAGATACGTGCACTGGCATTGATTTCGGATTTAATTTATGGAAACCAGCCCAGCTGGGATGATCCAGTTAAATACAGTTTTACCCATGGTGGTAAAGATGGGTTTCCCTACCCCGTGGACCGGGAAGTATATGATCATTCCATCCAGACCTTACAAGATGCACTCGAGCAGGCTAGATTAGAAAAGAAGGACCGTTATCAGGCTATTAAACGTTTGGAGAATATGATCAATGTTGATAATTAACCTCACAGATTGAACTATTTTTGTTTTAAGTTTACCTTTACAAAACCTTGCTAAATTTTATTATAATTCCTATCTGCAGTGATCAGATCATCAAGAAGACCTGCATTTCAAGTGTAAATGATCAAAAAAAACAATCCTGATCAAACAGTACAATAAATCTAATTTCAATAATTAAATGTTTAAGGAGTAATTTCCGATATTGGCTGTAATTAAAGACTTAACCTTACCAACAGTTAATATTTTTCAGGAAATATTCATATTCAGGTAATATCAGTAATTATAAAAACAAGATGTATGAAAACAAGTTATGGCTAATCCAACAATTCATTGATTTTTTGGGCAAATACAAAGTCCAGCTCGGTTAACCCACACTGATCATTGGTGGTTATCTCCAGAGCCACCTTTCCCCATGATAAAATGCCCTAATTTTGGATTTATGAAATTTATTTCAAACATTCTATGGGTTTATAACCCATTATGGGGTGTTTATGATTATCATGTTTATAATATTCGTAAAAAGTGGAGTGATCACTCCCTTGGGAATGGTTTCACTATTCTTTTTTTGACGTTTCTTTTCCAACTAATTCCATGAGATCCCTGGCTTCTTTAAATGTTTTATCCATCTTAAGAGATTCTTTAATTAATTTTAAAGACTCATCATACTCTTTAAGATTGTACAACCCTTGAGCCTGCAGATATAAAGCATATTTATAAAAATCATCCTTTTTGGAATATCTACCCCGGAACAGGTCAAAAGTGTTAACTGCTTCTTGATACTCCTCCAGAATCAGGAGTACATATCCCCGGTTGTACCAGGCCATGTTATCACCAGGTTCCAGTCGAATAACCTCTTCAAAACATTGAAGTGCCTCAGGATATTTTCCAAGTTCCATGAGGGCCACTCCCTTATCATTCCAGGCGGAAATATAATCTTTATCAATTTTGAGTGCACTGTCAAAAAATTCTATTGATTTATCTAATTTACCCTGTTCTAAAAATGACATGGCTTGTTTGTAGAACATTTCTGCTTCTTTGATGGCCATCTAATCAACTCCTGGCTATACTTGGACTGTTAACTATATAATTATAAGGGGCTCAGTTAACTATTCCAGATTCTGTTAACCTATCTCTAGGTTCAGTTAACTTATTCCTAATTACTAATTATTTAAACATCCATTCTGCCTTTGTACTATATGGGATTTTGTGTTTTTAATTTATTATAGTTTAGTTGTGAATCATGGATAGGATTTACTCACTTTAATATGTTTAAAAACATAAATAAACAATAACAATAGCTTTAAATTGGGTTATTTGACTGTTTTCTTATCTGGATGTTATAATTCGTAGCTCGGTTAAAGATAATTTAAGTGTTTCTAATTTTCACATAATTTATAAATAAAAAGTATTACCATGGTTGATCCTTACTATAATCTTGCAAATTTCAGTATATTGATTGAACTGGGTTCCTTTAATCGTTCAAATTTTTTTTAAATGGATGAATTTTTTAAATGGATGAATTGATTCGCTTGAAAATTATTTTTTATTCAAATTGTCATGTAAGTCCATACGTAATATGTAGATACAATTCATTACATTAAAGTACAATGCTGGTAAATCAAGTGATTTATTGACTAAAGTCTTGGATTGGCTAAAGTCCTTGGGAATTTTTAAGACACAATAAAATGTCTTCAAGCACAAGTTTCTCATTAATAGAATTAGCTTACTGAAAGGTCATGTTTACTTTTAGAGAGTCCCTATGGGGATGGGAGAGACTCAAGGAGGGGTACGAATATTTTTACATATACATATGTAAAATAATCCTTCCAAATAGGTCCAAAATTTTAATAACCACGGGGGGAAAATTGAAATATGTATATTATAAAATTTTTTAAATTTCGGTAAAATATGATTTCCTAAGAAATAAAAGCATTAAAAAGATTATTCCGGAAATCAAATGATTAAATGGGATTTGTTGATGTCTCTAATAATCATTATAATTATAATGGAGGAAATAACATGTTGCATGGAACAGAACTGTTGAAGAAAGGCTTTGCCAAGATGACCAAAGGTGGAGTGATCATGGATGTAGTTAATGCCGAACAGGCAGTTATTGCCGAGGAAACTGGTGCTGTCTCTGTAATGGCTCTGGAAAAGGTTCCGGCTGATATAAGAGCTTCTGGAGGGGTTGCCCGGATGGCAGATCCCAGTAAAGTTACCGAAATCATGGATGCAGTCAGTATCCCGGTAATGGCCAAGGTAAGAATCGGTCACTTTGTGGAAGCCCAGGTCTTGGAGTCACTGGGAGTGGACATGATCGATGAGAGTGAAGTACTCACTCCTGCCGATGAGAAATTCCACATTGATAAAAAACAGTTCACCATACCATTTGTCTGCGGAGCAAGAAACCTTGGTGAAGCCCTCCGAAGAATTGATGAGGGTGCAGCAATGATCAGAACCAAAGGAGAAGCAGGTACCGGTAACGTGGTGGAAGCAGTCCGTCACATGCGCATGATTCAGGGAACCATCCGGGAACTCAAGGATATGACCGAAGAGGAAATGTGGAGTGTAGCCCGAGAAGAAGAAGCACAACTCTACCTGGTTAAGGAAACCCAGAAACAGGGACGCCTACCTGTGGTGAATTTCGCCGCCGGAGGAGTTGCTACACCAGCAGACGCAGCCCTTATGATGCAACTGGGAGCAGACGGAGTATTCGTGGGAAGTGGAATATTCAAATCCGAAAACCCTGAAATAGTGGCCAAAGCCATAGCCGAAGCAACAGCCCACTACGAAGATGCGGATCTCATAGCCGAAGTCAGCCGTGACCTGGGTAAAGCCATGCCAGGACTGGAAATAAGCCAGATACCAGAATCTGAGAGATTGCAGGATAGAGGATGGTAAATCTTCTATTACTAATTTTTTTTTATCGAGTAAAATAGATAAATAGCCCTAAAATTGATGGTTTAATTATAAAAATAAATAGTTTTAAGCAGCTAAAAAATTTTTATAAATATATTTATTTATTTTATTTCAGCTGCCTTTAAGGATATTTAACCAGATGGAGCTCCTCCAGCCCCTCCCAGGTTTTCACCGGTTATAGCATCGAGTTCTATCTCACCCACTGCCTGTCCATTATCGTATAAGGGTACCACGTATATTTGTCTTCCATTAACCGTATTGAGTACTGGAGTTCCTGCTGTTACACCAGGTTCGTTAACATATTGCTGGGCTATCTTTTTTGCTTCTTCAGCTGACATTACTTTGGTGCTGTTGGTGGTATTGGTAGTGTTGTTATTGTTATTGCTCTGGTTAGAAATGTTCTGAGTGTTATTCTGGGTAGTATTGTTATTGTTAGTGGTGCATCCAGAAACAATTACCATTAGAACTACCAGGGCCAGTAGTGCCATTGTTGATTTTTTAATCATTTCTATTATCCCCTCATTATTTGATTAAGTGATTATATAGATGAACCTTTATTCCTATAAAATTTTGGTATTCAGCAGGAATTGTTTAATCCTCTTTCATCTTCTGCCGCTTGGAACATACGAATGTGGTGCGACCTCCAACTTTTATAATCTCCAATTCTCCTCCCTCCGGGCATTTGCCACCTTTGTAGCGATGGGGGAGAAGATAGGACTCTGGAAGAGACTTAATTTTATCATGATGTTCTATGGCTTTATGGAGTACGTTTTTCATATTCTTAAAAAGATGTTCCCATTCTGGATCATCTAACTGATCCGCATGGGTCAGGGGGTGGATCCTGCTCTGGTAGAGTATTTCATCGGCGTAAAGATTACCAATACCTGCTAAAACGTTCTGATTCAGGAGTAATGGTTTTATCATACCCTTTCTGTTCCTGAAGATTTCCTGGAAATCTTCAAAATTCACTTCCAGAGCATCAGGACCCAATCTTCTTTTTTCAATGAATTCATCAGGGTCCTGGGTTAAGCCCAGTTTCCCGAATTTACGGGCATCATCAAAGGCCAGGAAGTTGCCACCTGAAAATTTTAAGAGCAACCGTGGATATTTGGAACTATTTTTCGTATCGTAGTGCAGATAACCAGTCATTCCAAAATGCATTATCAAAAATAGGTCATTGTTCAACTTTCCAAAGAGATATTTCCCATATCTAATGCTTTCTGTAAATTTATGTCCTTCCAGGGATTCTTTCATCTCGGTGATGCTGGTTTCCATCAGAATTTCCGGACTGATCACACTCACGTCGGTTATTGGTTGTTGTAGGGAGGTTTTATCAAAATATTCTTTGAAGATCTCCACACTGGGTAGTTCAGGCATTTAGTCACCATTTAAATTTCATCATCATGATTTTATTAATTACACCCTTTTATTAATAGACTTTATAAAATCAGAGTTATAAAACAAGTTCTTTTCAGGGTGGATTAATCTATTGTAAATTCAGTTAGAATAGTTTTGTAGAATAGTTTTAGGTATATAATAGTAATTTCAAACTTTCAAGAATAATATTGGACAATAATTACTCACTGTACTAAAAAAAGAAAGAAAAAAGGAGGGAAAGGGGGTTGAAAGTGGATTTTGGAGGGTTTTAGACGGCTTTTTCTCCCCTTTCTCCTGTTCTAATACGGACAACCTCTTCTACGGCTGAGATGAATATTTTCCCATCTCCAATATCTCCGGTTTGTGCTGTTTCTACTATGGATTTAATAACACCATCTAAATCCTCATCTGCAACTATGATTTCCAGACGGGTTTTAGGCAGCATGTCGATTCGGTAATCACTTCCCCTGTAGCTTTCGGTTATGCCTAACTGTCTTCCGCGACCTTTAACTTCAGTTACGGTTATTCCATGGCATCCGATTTTTTCAAGGGCATCTTTAACTTCATCTAATTTGTTTGGTCGAATTATGGCCACTATTTCTTTCATCATATCGCCTCTAGTTTGCGCATATTCTAATTAAATCCGGTAACCGGTTTCCTCGTGTTGAGTGATGTCCAGTCCTTCGATTTCTTCTTTTTCTTCTGCGCGCAGTCCCATGACAATGTCAATGACTTTACCTATTATCAGGGTGGCAACGAAGCTGTAGCCGGCTACTACCACTATTGCAATTATCTGAGTGACTAGCTGTCCAGGGTTACCATAGAATAGTCCGGTTCCCAGTTCATTGACAAATGGTGCGGCGAATAAACCAGTGGCCAGAGCACCCCATAAACCAGACATACCGTGTATACCGAATACGTCCAGGGCATCGTCGTAACCCAGTTTGGATTTCATGAAGCTTATGGCGAAGTAAGAAACTACACTGGTTATTAGGCCTATGATGACTGCAGCTTGCACGGTTACGAAACCTGCTGCAGGGGTTATTGCAACTAAACCGGCAATGGCACCGGATATTGCTCCCAGAACTGTTGGTTTACCAGTTTTGAGGTAGTCGATTATGACCCAGGAGATCATGGCTGCTGCAGCTGCGGTGTTTGTGTTGATGAAAGCTTGACCTGCCAGTCCACCGGCGGTTAATGCTGAACCTGCGTTGAATCCGAACCAGCCGAACCATAGTAGTGCGGCACCGATAACAGAGTAACCTAACTGATGAGGTAGTAATTTGGTATCTTTCCTTCTGCCCAGTAATAATACCAGGGCCAGAGCTGCTACACCAGAGTTAATGTGTACTACTGTACCACCGGCGAAGTCCAGAGCACCTAACTGTGCCAGGAATCCTCCACCCCATACCCAGTGGGCTATTGGTACGTATACCAGGGTAACCCAGGCAACTACAAATACCATCCAGGAAGAGACTTTCATCCTTTCCACTACGGCACCGGAGACCAGTGCTATGGTAATGGCGGCAAAAGTCATTTGGAAGGCTATGAATACAGTTTCTGGAACGGTTGTAGCCAGTGTGGATAATTGGTCTACTCCTATTCCACTGAACAGAAGATTAACCGGATTTCCGATTAGTCCAAATAACATATCTTCTCCGAATGCGAACTGGTAACCATATAATACCCAGATGATACTGGTAATGGAGAACGCAATAAGAGACATAAACATTGTGTTTAATACATTTACTTTCTTGGTGAGACCTCCGTAGAATAGAGCTACTCCTGGCACGGTCATGAGCATTACCAGTGCAGTGGAGATGAGCATCCATGCGGTGTCACCACTATTTAAAACAGGGTCCATTGATTTTTTCCTCCTTGATTCACTTATTTTATTTAAATTTGGCTTTTTTTAAAAGATATTTGTAAACAAAGATACAAACACTATTTTTTTATTTATTAGAGATATTTTGGTTGTTATGGGCTTAGGTCAAAGGCCTAAAGCACTTTTTTCCTTTTTTCATTATTATTTCATGAAAAATTCACCCCATCTACCGGATATCGGAAGCATACTTCCGACAACTGATCATTGTACCTTCCTCCTTATAAATGTTTTGGTTAGGCTGCAACTAAAAAAACAATACTCTGAATTTTTTGCATGTTTTTTAAGCATTCATTAAGAATTAGTACAACAACTTTTGGTATTAATTTAAAAAAATATAGAATTGAATTTAAAAAATATGGAATTGATGAATCCATTCATGTATTAAAATTAAATATCATCAAAAAAATTAAAAAATTAAAAGAGGGAAATGAGGAAACATTCCGAGGAAATATCCTGTTTGAATATTATATGGCCTTTTCTCCCCTTTCTCCGGTACGAATTCGCACCACATCTTCTACAGGGGATATAAAGATTTTTCCGTCTCCAATGCAGCCAGTCTGGGCACTTTTGACAATGGTGTCCACGATCCCATCCACATCCGCTGCTTTGGCAACAATTTCCACTTGGGTTTTGGGAAGCAGATCCACTTTGTAGTCAGTACCTCGATAACTTTCAGTAATTCCTAGCTGTATTCCCCGTCCTTTAACTTCTTTGACAGTTAGCCCATGGCAACCAATTTCTTCCAGGGCCTGTTTAACATCTTCCAGTTTATCAGGTCTGATGATAGTTATGATTCTTTTCATTTCATCACCTCAATGATTCTCATAAGGGACTATGGCAGTTTTGTATTTTTAAAGCTGCCTATGATAGTCTGTAACCGGATTCCTCATGTTGGTTAATGTCCAGTCCCTGCACTTCATGTTCATCCTCAACCCTTAACCCTATGGTTTTATCAATGACTTTGGCGATGATCAGGGTTAATATGAATGAATATGCTCCAATTATGACTATGGCAAGGAGTTGAACAACTATCTGGCCAGCATTACCTGCAACCAACCCTCCTTTAATGGCACTGTTGATTAGGGGTGTGGCAAATATACCCACTGCTAAGGTTCCAACAATACCACATACTCCGTGTATTCCAAACACATCCAGGGCATCATCGTAGCCTAGGAGTGGTTTTAAGTGGGACACTGCATAGTAAGAGATTATTGATGCAACGAAACCAATTATAATGGCGGAAGTAATGTTAACGTAACCTGCAGCAGGTGTTATTGCAGCTAAACCGGCTATAGCTCCTGATAAAGCGCCCAATAATGTTGGTTTTCCGGTGTTCAGCTTATCCATCAGTACCCATGCCAGCATTCCCACACAGGCAGATATGTTGGTAACGATCATTGCGGAAACTGCTAAATTTGTAGCTCCTAATGCCGAACCTGCGTTGAATCCGAACCAACCAAACCATAATAGGCCAGTACCAATTACAGAGTAACCCAAATGATGGGGCAATAATTTTGAATTTTTACGGACGCCTAAAAGCAACACCAGTGCCAGGGCAGCTACACCTGAACTTAAGTGAACTACTGTTCCTCCGGCAAAGTCTAATGCTCCCCATTGGGCTAAAAATCCTCCACCCCACATCCAATGGGCTACTGGGAGATAAACCAGGGTTAACCAAACTGGAACAAAGACCAACCATGCGGAAAATTTCATTCGTTCCACTATTGCACCGGATATCAGGGCCACGGTTATGGTGGCGAAGGTCATTTGGAATATTGCGTAGAGTCCAGTGGGAATGGTGGGTGCTAGGGTAGCCAGAGAGTTTGACTCAATAACTCCATTGAAAAATGGGTTGGTAAGAGCACCTATTATCCCCATAACATCGCTTCCAAAGGCCAGGTCATATCCATATATGAACCAGAGGACGCTCACTATTGAAAATGTGATGAATGAAAGGAACATTGTGTTTAAAACGTTTTCTCGGCGAATAAGACCTCCATAAAAGAGAGCCACTCCTGGTATGGTCATGAGAATTACCAGAGCGGTGGATATTAACATCCAGGCTGTATCACCACTACTAAGAACAGGATCCATTAATTTTTCCTCCTTTTTTTAAAACAATCATTTAAATTATATTTTTTCCACTTTCAACATGTTTAAGATACTCCCCATATTACCTCATCCAGTTACAATTTTAGAAAGAGCCCCGGAAATGAGTGGCAATAGGATGGGGGAAACATACTTCCGATTATGGATTTTGTTATATATATAATTTTTGCCTTTAAAAGTTAGAAAAAGGGATATAAAGATTTTAAACTTAATATTAACTGGTTTAATTTAATATGGGACCAATGAAAAATAGTATTTCAAATTTACATAATCCTAATGGCCATTTGGAAAGCTCATTATGATTTATGAAATTAATTGGTGCAACATATTCAAAAAAATGCATTATAAATGATTATTCAAAATAAGCTTTCAAAATAAGTATCATATGCATTGCATTTAAAAGAACTAAATTTGAATTTAAAAGAACTAAAAGCATTTAAAAGAACTAAAAAACAAGGATAAACCGGGAAAACAAATAAAAAATAAAAAGGAGCATTTAAGTGTTTTAGCTCCTTATGGGTAATTCCAGACCTGCCATTTTCACTCCAGTCATGACAGATGATTCCACAGTCAGAGCCCGGAGATCATCCTTTTCTAATTTCAGAAGATCAGTGTTACCTGCCTGCTGGGTTAACATCACTGCCTCTTCAGTCATGGCTTCAATGTAACGGGCCACTCTTTTACCACCTTCCAAGTAGTCCAGTCTACGGCGTAACTGGGGGTTTTGGGTGGCGATTCCCTTACGGCAGGTTCCAGCGTAACACATCTGACAGACTCTGCAGCCAATACTTACCAGAGCGCTGGTGGCAATGTAACAGGCATCTGCTCCAAGTGCTATGGCTTTGGCAACATCTGCCCCGTTCCTTATACCTCCGGCAGCAATCAGACTTACTTCTTCCCTTAGGTTTATGTGTTTTAAGGCTTCATCAGCTTCAACTATGGCTGCGATGGTGGGCACTCCACTGTGTTCAGTGACCACATCTGGTCCGGCACCAGTTCCTCCCTGCATACCATCTACCACTATGGCATCTGCCCCGGCCTTGGCAGCGATTTTCACATCATCACTGACCCTTCCACTGGTGAATTTCACCATAATAGGCACTTGCCAGTTGGTGATTTCCCGAAGCTGGCTGATTTTCATGCTCAGATCTTCTGGTCCTACAATGTCCATGTGTCGGGCAGGGCTCAGGGCATCGGTACCTTCGGGTATCATCCTGATTTTGGAGACCTCAGCGGTAACCTTCTCTCCTAAGAGGTGTCCTCCCATACCAGATTTTGCTCCCTGACCTATTTTGATCTCCACTGCATCGGAGTTATTCAAGTAATCAGCACTGACACCGAAACGACCCGATGCATACTGGGCAATGAGCTTTTTGGCGTATTTACGTTCTTCAGGGAGCATTCCTCCTTCACCAGTGTTGGTGGCTGTGCCGGCCAGGGTAGCACCCATAGCCAGGGCAATCTTAGCCTCCTTGGAGAGAGCTCCGAAACTCATGGCTGCGATCATGATGGGTGTGTCAATAACCAGCGGGTTTTCAGCGTAACGGCTTCCCAGAACCACTCTGGTATTGCAGGGTTCCCGGTACTTGTCAATAGGGGGTCGAGAAACCTGAGCCGGTACTATGACCAGGTCGTCGAAGGTGGGTATCACTCGGGTGGCACCGCATCCCCTGACTTTGTAGGATCCTTCGGTTGATTTGCGGTTTATCTCCACCAAGTCGGTTAAACTCCACACGTTTCTCCTGTCTTCGGGAACTGCGTTCACTTCAATAGCTTCATTAGGGCACATCTCTTCACATATACGACATCCCACACAGTTTTCATGGTGTAGGGGGAATGGTTCATCATTCACTATTTCGTACACGTCATGGGGACAGTTATTGTAACAGGAGTAACAGTTCTGACACAGATTTTCATCCCGGTTGTCACAGAGGTACCAGCAGCAACCAGGGCGATCGAAATTTCTCTTGCAAAGTTCCTGATTTCGTTCAATCTTAAAAGGCATCTAGGACACCTCCTTTTTAGAATCCTTATTAGAATTCATTTCATTGTTACTTTTGAGTACTTTGAAAACAGGGCAGGCAGAGTATTTGGTGCCAGCGGCTTTTATAACCTCTTCAGTCTGGGAAGTCAGGATGGCCTCCGGTTTCCAGGGATTATCATCCATTTTATCCACAACAACTACCTCATCTGTTATATTTTCATCTAAAATGCAATTTAAAATTGCGGTAGCCACTCCTCCATCCTGACCATCAACACCCTCTGCACGGGCAGAGACTATCTTCAAATAGTCCCCCAGTGCCTTCTGGTCAAGATCCCGGCTCAAAACTTCCTGGGACAGGTAGGTTCGGGGGCAGGCCACATAACACAAATTACATTCTTCGGGGCAGGTTCCCTTCAACTGGGGTTTACGGTCTTCAATGGATACTATGTTCTCTGGACACACATAATAACAGGCTCCGCAAAGCACACAGCTACCCACATCGATGACATCAGACTTCAAGTCCTTAAACTGGCAGGATGAGACTTCTTCAGTGAATTCTGCATCATTGATATACCGTCGGTAGAGCACTGGTCTGGCAACAGATTCCCTCTTTTTTATCTCTTCCTTGTTTTCTTTTTTCTTTTTATTAGCTAAATTCTCCAGTAATTTGAGACCTTGTTGTGTGAAGGGTTTGGTTTCAATGTAGCCTTGATTTTCAGCTTTACTTAAAGCTTTAAGTCCCTTTTCTGTTCGGATGATGATAGTGGACCATCCGGGGTCTGAGCCCACGGATCCTACCGATAGATCCGCCAGTTCTGAGGTGTAATCCATACATACCTGACAGTTTTTCCTCATGCAAACTTTGGCTTTGGATAGGGGAACTTTAAAGATATCACCATTTTTAAGGTAGGTCCAGAGGTGTCCTTTCTCCACTCTGAACTGGTCAATATCATCCATTTCAATCTCATTCTGCTTCAGGAACTCTTTCAGATAAGTGTGGGAGAAATTTTCCATGCAGAAAAGTCCTAACTTGAAATCCACTGGAGAATCTCCCAGGATGTCTGGGTAGTGTTCCATTTTTTCGGCGGCAATGATATGGCAGGGAGTTCCCACGAGGGTAACGCTTTTTTGATTGTTATGGGTCATTTTTTTTATCCCTCCTCTGATTCCTGGCCGTAGAATGGCCGGGCACTGCGTGGAACTATTTTACGGAAGTTCTGGTATTTTTCTTCTTCCAAGTGGAAGTCGTAGTTTTCCAGGAGTTCCTTTAATTCGATTCGTTCTTCTTCTTCCAGTTCTTCTACCTTGGCGTTTTTACCCAGGCTCTTGATGTTCCCACCTACGTAGATGGTTCCTCGGATAATGGATTCACCGGCATCATCTGAGATGTCTCCCAGAATGATTATGCGGCCACCCATCATGAACAGGCCGCTCATGAATCCGGAGTTTCCCCCTATGATGATGGTCCCGTTTTTCATGATTTCTCCGGTACGGGAACCTACGCTTTTATGTACCACAACTGTGCCCCCATAGATTCCCTGGCCCACACCGTCTCCGGCTGAGCCATCGATGATGACCTCTCCTTCGGTCATGTTGTCTGCGGGGAACCAGCCTGCATTTCCATTGATGTGCACCCGGGCACCGTGGATCATGGTACCAGCGAAGTAACCGGCTGAGCCATCAATCACCACATCTACAGGGTCTGTGAGTCCCGCTGCTATGTAATGCATGGCATTGGGATTTTCAATTATGATGCGGTCATTTTCCGGGGCAGCCTTTTTAATGGCTCGATTAAGTTCCCGGGATGTTATTTGTTGAGCGTTTATTTTGAATTCCTGCATTTGTTCCACATCCTAAATGGTGTAAGCACGAGTCTCCCCTGGTGATATCTGTTCAATATCTGATGTGTCCATAACTTCTCTTAGGGCCACTTCTTCTGAGGCAATGGCGAACACTTCATCGTTTTCTGCCATAACACCTGGTCTGAGGCCCAACTGGTCCTTAGCAATTCCCACTCCGTTGGGTGTGCCTACAATATATGAGAAGGGACCATCCATGTCCTTCACTGACTGTTCCAAGGCTTCTTCTAAGCTATAATTTTGGGATAATTTATCGGCTATGTAGTGCACGATACACTCGGTGTCGTTGTCAGTCTCGAAGATATGCCCTTTACGTTCTAAGGGGTCTCTTATCTTCCAGTAGTTGGTTATCTGGCCATTATGAACCACGGTAATGTCGGGGATGATGTAACTCTGGAAGGGGTGCGCGTGGTAGCGGTCCACAATACTTTCAGTGGAAAACCGGGTGTGGCCAATAGCATGGGTGCCCATCTTATCTTCGGTGTTGTAACGGGCAGCTATATCCTTGACCAGTCCCACATCTTTAATCATCTCAAAGGAATGAGCTCCGTTTAAGACAATCACATCGTCAATTTTGTCCACATCCATTATCAGTGGTTTTAGCTGTGAAAATGATTCTAAATTGACTTTACATCGATATATGATGTAATTTTCTACTGATGGGATGATTTCTTCGCTTTCTATGGGGAAAGCGGTGTTAACCGTGGTCTTAACTTCTTCTAAGAGTCCAGGTTTTTCTTTAACTTCGATGTTTAACAGATATTCATGTTCTCGCAGTCCGAGACCACCGTACAGAGCGAATCCTGCTGAATCGGGACCTCTGTGCTGGAGAGCGTCAAGCATGCGAGTCATGAATCGACCCACCGGGTGAAGTTTTTTATCTTTAAATACCACTCCTGCTATTCCACACAATTTAATACCTCCTTTATGAAATATTCATGAATCCGTGTATCACTAGTAAGTTCTGGGTGAAATGCAGTGGCCAGGTGATTATTATAGGCCACAGCAATGATTTTATCATGAATCTGCCCCAGTACAACTGCCCTTTTATCAACATCATGGGCATAGGGGGCTCTGATGAAAACTCCCGGGTATTGGGTTTCCATTGTTTTTAATTTCAATTCGGCTTCGAATGAGAGTTTTTGCCTTCCAAAACCATTTCTTTTAACTTTCATAGGTATTAGTCCTAATAGGGGTTGTTTGTAGTCTGTTTCTTGACCTAATAGCACCATACCGGCACAGGTACCCAATACTGGGATTCGGTTTTCTTTAATAACCGTGTCAATACTGTTTTCTTTTATGAGTCTCCCTATTACAGTGCTTTCCCCTCCAGAAATAACAATTCCATTACACTCTGCTACTTCTGGGGATGTTTTAACCTTCAAAACATCTGCTTTAAGACCCATTTTTGTAACGGCTTTTTTGGTCATTACCTGGTGCTCGGAAACGTCTCCCTGCAAGTCTAAAATACCTATTTTCATCATGATTCATGCCTTTTGTTTTAGATTATTTTATTGATAAGCGAATTATATTTACCAAACATAGAATATAAACTTACCGGAAATCATATTCCGATTAGCCATAAATTTGAAACAAAATTCCTAATATCGGGATCATTTTATACAATGTTTAAAAATCACAGTCTAAATTAAATTATAACTGAACAGTTATATAAATATTTCTGGAGTGAATGTGGCCTTGGGATTATATCTAATTCATCACCAATACTATAAATTCATTGAATTTACTAGTGCATCAGGATAAATTAAGAAAATTTCAGCAATTTAAATGGAATTTCAACAGAATATTTAACTATTGATCATTTTAATGGAAATTAACTTATTATTAATTGTATTTTGCCATATTTTTTTTATTTTTTACTAAATAAAACAAATATTTAAATTTAAGGGGCAAAACAAAGATTTTAACCATTATTATTCTCTATGTAGAAACTCATAAATGACTTGAAGATCACTATATTAATCTGTTTAAGGATTTTTAGTAAAAAGGAGGGTGATTTAATGGTTGAACTCTATGAAAAAATGGTTCAAGAAGCAATGATGGCTCAAAAAGCCGATGTAGAAACCGTTAAAAATAAAAGGGGAACTCCATTCCATATCAAAGATACCAAAGCGTATCTGGATGTGGTGCAGAAAATGGAAGCAACAGCTGAACAATCTGAATCAGTTATCAACCTTCACGTGAATTCGGTGAAGGCTCACTACAACATCCTGAACAGCTTAACAGACACTATCCGGCCAGAAGACGATCCTTTCGTGGAACATTATCAAACACCAGTGGTACTGGAAATACTCTGTGATGAAGACCCTGAATTTGAAGGAAGTCTCTCTAAGTTCATTGAGGCCATAGGAAAAGCAGAAGCCCTAATTGGTAAAGAAGTAGTCCGCCGATATGGGGGGTTCTACGGACCAACCTGTGTGGTTGATTTTGCCCTGATGCCTGGCAGCACCAGTAACACCATCAACCGGATAGTTAAAACTGTGGACATACCTCTAAAACATAAACAGGCCATATTATCTGCTAAATCATGGGGAATGAATACTTCATATGGTATTGGTGAAGTATTCGCTAATGAAGTTGAAAATGGGGCCACAGTAGCCCAGGCTGTGGAGAAGGAAATAGCCGAAATTAAACACATCTACCAGGAACCGGTGGAAGCCCAGGCTGAACTCATGGATGCAGCAGGCCACACATCCTTCGATGTCCGGAAGTACATGGCCCAGTACCGTGATAAAATGGAAAGCACAGTAGTTGCGGCCATGGATGATGATGTCCATTATGGTAACATCCTGACAGTCCCCGCATACTGTGTGGGCGACATATCTCATCACATTGCACAATCAACCTTTAACATGTGCAAAGATGATGTGACCATGGCCATAATTGAAGCCACCACTGATGTGATGGATTCAACATTAAAACAGGCGCTCCCTGACTTTAAGAGTGAATATGAAGTTCTTTCCTTGGCAACTGGTTCATCTGCTTGTGCGGTGGAGTACATACTGGAACTGGACGGCTTCAATGCACCAACAGTGGTGGATCTATTGACCAAAAGATTCCATAACTACGTACAACTCAATCCCACCCGGGGGGCAGCAGCAGAACTGCACAACAGTGACTTCATGGACATGATCTACCGTGGATGGGGCCACCTGGACCAGGCCCGCAAGGCACTCAATGGTTCTTCAGGTACACTGACACCTAAAGTAGCTGGATTCAAAGTGGACTTAGAACCGGTACACCAGAACGAAGTGATAATGAATCCGCAGCGCTACACCTACCCTGCATGTGCCATAACCGTCAGGTTCTCATCACTCATGAGACTGGCGGACTACCCTTGCCTCTTAACCAGTGAACCAGTAACTGCTACATTGATGACCAACATCATAGCCCTACACAAGGAAAGCCCAGCTTCCCCCGCAAGAACCTGTAAAAACTGTGCAGCAGCATCACTGGTTGACTTCAGGCACAATCACTGCCAGTGGAAAGAAGCAGTATAACCGTATAAATATATGGTTAAAATGTTACTAGGGAATGTAGGCATGTTTAGACAATTAGATAATTATCCAAACAATACTATCCCAAACATTCCCTCCCAAACATTCCCATTTTTTTTAAGAATTTTTAAAACATAGAATATTTTAAGGGGGTAAAAAATGAAGTGTTATATTTGTGCAGAAGAAGGCAAATCCACCGATGCAGTTGCTATTTGTATAGTCTGTGGAATGGGATTATGCATGGACCACGCCATCCGACAGGAAACTGAGGTATGGAGTGGAGGATATCCCTTCCCCGCAGAAAAACTTAAAGAAACCCTTCCAAGGATACTGTGTAAGTACTGTTACCAGGCCCTTAAAAAAGAAGCGCCTAAAGGGGGATAGCTAAATGGTTTCTTTAATGAAAAGATCAGTGGCTGAACTTATTGGAACTTTCATCCTTGTATTTTTCGGTACCGGAGCTGCAATCATAACCCTGATGATAAGTTCGGGTCAAGCACCTCCCAACTCATTTAACATCGGAATCGGAGCCCTGGGAGGCCTAGGGGACTGGTTGGCAATAGGTTTGGCTTTCGGATTAGCAATAAGTGCGTGTATATATGCATTTGGTAGGATATCTGGTTGTCATATAAACCCCGCAGTGACCATAGCATTGTGGGCTGTGAAAAAATTCCCATCACGTGATGTTGCACCCTACCTGATTGCTCAATTGATTGGAGCCGCCCTGGCCAGTTTTGCATTGGCCTACATAATTGGAATGGGAGCAGTAACCACAGGGGGTCTGGGTGCCACAGCACCATTCGAGGGCATAGGTTATTTACAGGCTATCTTGGCTGAAGCTATTGGGACTTTCATCCTAATGCTGGCTATAATGGGGGTTGCAGTGGACAGAGAAGCTCCTCCAGGATTTGCAGGATTGATCATTGGTCTAACTGTTGCTGGTGCGATAACCACACTGGGAAATATTACCGGAGCATCATTAAATCCTGCCAGGACCTTTGGACCATACCTGGGAGACCTGCTCTTGGGAGGTTCTAATCTGTGGATATATTTCCCTATCTATATCATCGGTCCCATAGTAGGAGCAGTTTTAGCTGCATTTGCGTATAGCTATCTTTCAGAGGAGACCGGATAACAATCCAATCAGGGTAATCCAATCAGGGTAACAATCCAATCCCTTTTTTTTTATTTTCTTTTAATTTATGAAGAATTTATTCTGTTGTCCGATTCATAAGATCATTAAATCTCAATGATGCGAAAACCTTACTAAAATAATATTTAATTTATTATTTAACTTGCAATTAATAATATTCCCCATTTCAAGGACAAGCTTATTATAGGGGAGTGAGATATATACTGCATCAAATGTCCTTTTTTAGGATCAGAAATAAAGAAATATTTTAATAAGAAAAATCCAAAACATCAAATAACTTTTTCAGGATCAGAAATTTTAAGAAATTAATATCCCAAATTTAAAAATATTTGAAATTTTTACGTGGATTACGGAGTGACAATATATGAAAAAAGCACCTATCGCTTTAGTAGCGGTAATAGTAGTATTTGCATTTGTTGGGGGTTATTTCACCGGTATTATGAATTCTGCTGGGAATTTCACACTTAACATAACCAACAAGACCAATGATAGTGGTAGTAGTTATGATGATGCCCAAACTACCTACAAAACAACCAATACAGCCAAAACTACAACTAAAAATACAGCAGACACCACAACCACTGACACATCAACTTCTACACCAACCACACCAACTAACACGCAAACTGAACCTACTAATGGAACTACCTAACTTGGATAATTTAGAATTAGTAGATTATAGAATAAAGAAGGTTTTAGATAAGGGGTCGATAATTCGGCCCAAAATACTATTTTTTTGATTTTGTTACAGGTTTATATTTTTGAATTAATATTATCCACTAGGAAATAAATTATAACCTAATGAAAATCTCTAAATTGCATTAAAATTTATTTTGAAAGGTTAACTTTTCCTTCCACTGATGCCATTACTTCATCGGTGGCGCTTTTAACAACATCAGCGGCTGTTTTAAAGTCTTCTAATTCTTTATCACTCATTTTCCCGCTGATAATTCGTTCCACACCATTTATACCTAACTTGACCGGTACTCCTAGACACACATCACTTACATCATCGATTTCACCGTCGAGATAAGTGGTGAGGGTTAGTATTCTCTTTTCATCGTTTATGATGGTTTTAACAATGTTGGAAATAGCGAAGGCAGGTCCGTATTCAGTGGCACCCTTTTTGTTAATGACGTAACTGCCTGCATTTTTAACCTTATCCACAATTGCATCTACATCAAAGGACTGATACTGGGGGAAGTACTTCACCAGTATCCCACCAATGGAGGTGGAGCTTAAAAGCAGCACCATATGGTCGCCGTGTTCCCCTATAATCCTGGTGTGTATTTCGCTAACATGTATGTTGAAATGTTTGGCAATGAGATTCTTTAACCGCAGGGAGTCAAGGTGGTTTCCCAATCCAATCACCCTGTTTCGTGGGAATCCAGAAGCTTTGTAAGCCACGTAGGTCATAACATCCACCGGGTTGGTGATGACCAGAATTATGGATTCGGGGGCGTACTTGCCAACTAACTGAGCATATTCTGCTATAATTTTAGCATTGGGAATGGCCACATCCATACGGGTCATTTCAGGAGTTCTGGGCATGCCAGAAGTAATTACCACAATTTTTGAATCTGCTATATCCTCAAAATTTGCAGTGGGGGTTATGGACACCCTGATATCCTTGGCAGCCATGGCATCATTCATATCCAGAGCTTCGCCCTGGACCTGACCAAGGCTTTTTTCACGGGATAACAGTACCACTTCACTAACTGCACTTTCTTCAGCCAGGCAAAAAGCAGCGGCTTTACCCACTCTGCCTGATGCACCAATTACACTAACCTTCATTTCACACCCTGTCCCTTAATCATTTGACTCTCTTTATAGTGTTATCAATTTATCCTTTAAATATTGGAAAAGAAAAAATTAGTCTTTATTCAGGAAACCCTGAGCAACTCGGCGAACATAACCACTTTTATCCTTGAGTGCCTCTTCAAGTGCTTTTTCCGCCTTTTCCCCACCGATGTTTCCAAGTGCCATTACTGCACCGGCCCTTACAAATCCACTATCATCATTCATAACCTCAATTAATGGATCTAATGATTCAGGGGACTTTATACTGCTCAAAGCCCATGCAGCCCCGCCTCTAACTCTCCAGTCATCATCCTTTAAAGTCTTGATTAATGGATCTACAGCGGATTGGCCCATGTTACTCAGGGCTCCGGAGGCAGCTCTGCGCACCCACTTATTATCATCCTTCATAGTTTCAATAAGAGGATCAATGGCTCTCACGTCACCAATTAGGCCCAGTACCTTGGCTGCTCCCTTACGGACATTTTTATCCTCGTCATCCAGGGCATCAATGAGCTGGGTCACTGCTGGTTCTCCAACTTCTTCCAGCATTTCGGTAGTCTGGACTTGCACAAATTCATCATCATCTTTTAAAGTTTCAATCAGTCTTTTGACGTTTTTTTCAACTTCCATAATCATTATCTCCCTTAAAAATTAATTGGATTTGATTTTTATGCACAACAAGATCGAAATGTCTCAATTTATAAGAAAAATATATTATGTTTTTCTTAAGCCATATATTTTGCCATATTCATCAAGTCATAATGTATATTTTATCCACAAAAACACACGTTCAATTAATTATTTAAGGAAATATATGCCTTTATTTGTTTGTCATATCATATTCAGAAGAGATTATTAATTACTCTTATATCTCTTACACGCCCTATATCTCTTACATACCATATGATTCGATAAGTTAGGTCTAGACAGAACCCAAAACCGGAATTCATCATCCTGTTCCTGGAAAAATAGAAAGTGAATTGAAATTCATGATTAAGGAATAAATTTGAAGTTTAAAAACGGGGAATTAGTGGATTTAGCCCTTTTTTTAGGTAAATGTTTTTATTAGATTTTACAAAAGATTATCTAAATAGATTAACTAAAAATATGATGATAATATGTACACGATAACAGTAATACCGGGTGATGGTATAGGCCCGGAAGTTATGGAAGCTACTCTAAATATTCTCAGAGCTTCTGATTTAGAATTTGATTTCCAGGAAGCCAGGGCAGGTTACGTCTGTTTTCAGGATACAGGAACGACTTTACCTGATGAAACCATAGAAATGGCGAAAAATAGCGATGCAACCCTTTTTGGTGCAGTTACATCTGTCCCGGATCAGAAAACTGCTGGTTCTATATTAGCCCTCAGAAAAGCATTGGGTTTATACGCCAACTTAAGGCCAATTAAATCCTATCCTGGAGTAGAAGCAGTTTACAATGATCTGGATATCTTAATAATTAGGGAGAACAGTGAAGGTCTTTACTCTGAAATTGAAGAATACACAGAAGAAGGAGCCACTGCTCTGCGGGTTATCACCCGGAAGGCATCAGACCGTATCTCACGGGTAGCATTTGAAGAAGCTCTGAAAAGGGGTAAAACCCGAGTAACTGCAGTGCATAAAGCTAATGTACTTAGAAAAACTGATGGGGTATTCAGAGAAGCCTTCTGGAAGGTTGCAAAGGAATATAAGGATATTGATGCCAGCAAGGGTATTGAGACTGATGAATTTTACGTGGATGCTGCTGCCATGTTCTTGGTCACCGATCCACACAGATTCCAGGTACTGGTAACCACCAACCTTTTCGGAGATATACTATCAGACGAGGGTGCTGGGTTGGTAGGGGGTCTGGGAATGGCACCATCTGCTAATATAGGGGATAATAATGGATTATTTGAGCCAGTACATGGTTCTGCCCCGGATATTGCTGGCACAAGTGTGGCCAACCCTGCTGCCATGATCTTATCAGCCTGTCTTATGCTCCAGTTTCTGGGAGAGCACCAGGAAGCATTTAAACTGGAACAAGCATTGATAAATGTCTTAAAACAGGGAACATTTCTCACACCTGACCTGGGGGGCGCGTCCACCACCATGGAAATGGCCCAAGCAGTTCGTAAAATTTTTGAAGAAAGTTAAGTTAGTCATGAGTCCCTGAAGGAATATTTAAGTCACTGGAGGGCGGCGAAAAGAGGGCATAGTAACTTTTATATGTCTCTATTATCATAATTTCACAATAAGAAAGGGTTAATAAGAACAGGCTTAAGACTGTTTTTGCACTGGTTTTTGTGAGAAAACTGGTTTATAATTATTGATTCGAACCGCCCTTTTTCAGCATTTAAATGCTGTTTTAGACGTTCATGACTTTTTTAGAGGTGCATAGAATATGAAAACCACCATTAGTGTGATAAAAGCAGACGTTGGTAGTATAGCAGGACACGGATTAGTTCACCCCGCAATATTAAAAAAATGTGAAGAGATATTAGGAAAAGCCAAGGAAGAAGAGCTTCTCATTGATTATTATGTGACCAATTGTGGTGACGATACAGAACTGATAATGACCCACACCCAGGGTGAAGAAAACGAAGAAATCCATCAAATGGCATGGAATACATTTTTAGAAGGAACCGCCATTGCTAAAGAACTAAAACTTTACGGTGCAGGTCAGGACCTTTTATCCGACACATTCTCAGGAAACATCAAAGGAATGGGTCCTGGAGTTGCCGAAATGGAATTTAAAGAAAGGCCCAGTGACCCTGTGGTTGTTTTCTGTTGTGATAAGACAGAACCCGGGGCATTTAACCTGCCTATTTATAAAATGTTCGCAGACCCATTCAGCACTGCAGGTCTTGTAATTGACCCATCCATGCACAACGGATTTGAATTTGAAGTCTATGATGTCATGGAACACAAAAAAGTAAAGCTGACCTGTCCTGATGAAATGTACGATTTACTGGCCCTCCTGGGCACCATCAGCAGATACGTCATAAAACGTGTCCGAAGAAGGGACGACAAAGAAATCGCTGCATCCATCAGTACAGAACGATTAAACCTCATGGCAGGTAAATACGTTGGTAAAGACGACCCAGTAGCCATTGTAAGATCACAGTCCGGATTCCCAGCAGCCGGGGAAATTGTGGAACCATTTGCATTCCCACACCTGGTGGGTGGATGGATGAGAGGTTCACACAACGGACCATTAATGCCTGTAGCACAGAAAAACGCATACCCGGTAAGATTTGACGGACCACCAAGGGTTATGGCCTTAGGATTCCAGATAGCTGATGGTAGATTAGTAGGACCAGCAGACATGTTTGACGACCCTGCCTACGACCGATCCAGAGCACTGGCATCAGAAATCGCCGAGTACATGAGAAGACATGGCCCATTCGAACCACACAGATTACCAGCTGATGAGATGGAGTACACCACCTTACCTGGTGTCATGGAAAAACTCAGTGGAAGATTTGAGGATATTGAATAAATATCCCTAATTTCCTTCTTTATTTTTGATTTAACTCTATTTTTGATTTAATAGTATTCTGATTTAACCGGGCCACGTAACTCGGTATATCCAGCACATCATCTACTTTATCAATTATTATCCCGTCACTGGTGGCAACTACTGCTTTCAGTTTGTGGGATAAACCAATTAGCTTCGAATCCACAGTTTCTGAGGTTTGAGCATCACCATGTACCTGGTGAGATTCTAAAATTTTTCGGGTGGTTCTGGCCAGCTCCCCACTTAAACTCACTGGACTGTCATAGAAAAAAAGCACACTTTTGGGTTTGAAAAGTTTCAGTAAGGATATAATAGAATTAAGTGCAATTGTAGTGGTTTCAGTTTCTTTATATTTACCGAAAACTGCCTTAACATCCCGGATAACACCATCATCACAGTCTACAATTAAGTCATCTGCACCCTGAAAGATGGTTTCAACAGTTATGAGAACATTGTAACCGTCCAGGAGAACATCTTTACCCTTTACATCGGATAAGAGAATCAATTTACTTTTTCGGGTTTCCATTTTTTCCTTTGAAAAAACAGTGCGATTTAAGTAATTTCTTCCCAGCTGGTCAAGAAGATAATGATTTCCCACGTATTCCAAGGCCCCAGTTCTGGGAAAACCACGATTCAAAAGGTACTGAAAGTCTTTTTTAGCTTCATTTAAAATAGGATCATTGAAATTCATTTATTCGCTTCCATTTCTAAAATTTATTTATTCGCTTCCAGTTTTATATTTGGAGTAGTATCATAGGGAGGTAGTGTTTAATGTAAATCAAAGGAGATAGAATTAGATAGATTAGTGTGGATCCTATTATCAACCTTTTCTCTTGGCAGCGATTATAGGCACCCGGTCTGAGGCATCCTCCGCCCGATCCACAATATTCCCTAAACGGGTAACCATTGTTTTAAGTTCTATTAATCTTAAAATTCCAAATTCATCATCACGGTAGGATTGATAGAGTTTTTTAATTATACGTCTTTCAATCATGTCCACATTAATTTCCAGTTCTTCAACTTCATGGGCTTTCTGGAGGGCCTTTTCCAGATCCACATCCAGAAGTTCAATACAATCTTTTAAAACAGCAGTCGAATTTATAACTTCATCCACCAGTTCATCAAAATCTTCCTTATAATGGGGGGGGAAGGTGATCCTGCTGAGGCTGATTCCATAGGCAGCTTCCTGGGTCATATCAGCCACGTTATCCACCAGTTCTGCCAGAATTATTCTGTCTTCCCGGTCAAAGGGAAGGAAAGCTCCCTTAAAAAATTCAATTTCCATAATCCGGCGGACTTCATCGGCTTTGGTTTCCAGGATTGACATTTCAACTACTTTAGCATCCAGTATCTCAAACTCTCCCCTGTAGAATGGGGGCATGATTTCTTTGAGCTTCTGGACGCACTGGTAAACCAGTTCCACATGCTGGCGGGAATGTTCCTCCACCATGGATTCTTTGCCAAAGAATTTCCGCATTTTAAATACCTTCTAAGTATTTAATATGTTTTTAAAAAGTGATCCATTAGAATCACGAGAACTTAATTATATAGTTTTTATTCATCAATTATAAGATTATGTAACAGCCGTACTGCATCCAGAAGCCCGTGTGCATATGTTATGCATCCAAAAGAGGTGAGATAATCCTTCTGTTCGAGGTAGTATCTGGTGTCGTCCCGATAGTTTCTGGCCATTTCCACTATTTTTGCTTCTTCACCATGAACTTTTATAGATTCTATTTCTTTTATATTTTTTGCAAAAAGCTCCAAATCCTTTTCAATTCTCTCTATTGCATCCATATTATCACTAATGTACTTAATTCAATTAAAACATTTTTTTAAACCGGTTTACAATGGAGTTAGAACTTTAATAACAGTTAAAGATCTTTAAGCTCCTTCCAGGAGTGATAAATACGTTGCAGGACTGTTACATATCCCAGGATAACTACCAGGAGAATGGCCAGTGACATGACAAACTGGGGATTGGTGAAGTACCCTATGAATGCACCGCCCAGTATTATGAACAGGCGTTCTGCTCGCTCTGCTATTCCCACATCACATCTAATTCCTTCCACCTCTGCCCGGGCCCTCACATAACTCACACTCAAAGAGGCTAGTAATGCCAAAATACCCAAGAACCAGTCCACGTATCCCCCGTAGATGATCCCGATGATTATGAAGGCATCTGCGAAGCGGTCAGAGGTTGAGTCCAGAAATCCTCCGAATTTGCTCTTGGTGTTGTTGTTCCGAGCCACAGCCCCGTCAATCACATCAAAAAAGCCGCTTAAGAGAATGAGGAGTCCTCCTAACAGTAAGTTTTGCTGGGAAAATGCGTAAGCAGCGCAAAGACTAACCAGTAATCCAATGATGGTGAGGATATTAGGATGTAATCCGATTTTACTGGCTAGGGGGTCGATGAATCTTTGAAAGTGAGGTCGAACTTGATTAAGCATGGTTTAACACCGAATATAAAACTTTATTACAGTTTCTATAATCTATAGTATTATTATTGCATGTTATCTTTAATTATTTGCAGTATATGATTTATTTAACCAACTCTATTGATACCAATTAAAAGATATTATAAAAATCTTGCTTAAATAATGATATATTTTTTGGTTGTGCATCTTTTTTTAAATAGTTAAAATAGTAAATCTTTAAATAGAGTCAAATAAAACCACTATACACAAATCAGGGATAAGACAGTGCCAATTGAAGGGTACCATTTAATGGTTTTAGTTGCATTATTCAGTTCAATTGGTTCCTAAAATTGATATTCAATAATCAATATTACAGGAAACAGTAAAATGAACTCTGAATTTCTACAAGATAAAGAAATAATCGTCGCCTCTAATCGAGGACCCGTAGTATTTAAAAAAGACGATTCAACCGGGAAAATTGAATTAATAAGAGGTGCAGGGGGGATAGTGGGGTCAATGATACCTTTTTTAGAAAAAACACATGGTACATGGGTTTCTTCAGCAATTGGGGAATGTGACCATCATATGGACAATGAATACAACGGTAAAGTGCCAGTACCACTTGAAAACCCCGAGTATTATGTTCAATTCATCAAAACAGAAGAAGATGTTTACAACCGTTTCAATGGTAAATTCGCCAATCCTTTATTATGGTTTATTCATCATTCTATGTGGTTTTCACCATATTCTCCCTGTGCAGATGATGAATTGCACCAGGCATGGGATTCATACCAGTATGTGAACTCTATGTTTGCAGAAGCCATAAGTGATGATGTATCCAAATCAGAAAAAACCCCTATAGTTATGTTACAGGATTATCACATATATTTAACCCCTAAATTGATAAGAAAGCAGCATCCTGATGTTATTATGAGTCAATTCGTTCATATACCTTTTCCATCACCCGAAATATTCCAGCAGCTACCCAATCACATGCAAACCGAGATATTAAGTAGTATTCTTACAAACAACGTCCTAGGATTCCATATCCGGCGTTATATGAACAATTTCTTGCAAACAATTAAATTAATCTTACCAGATGCTTCTGTGGATGATGTATCAGGGGATATCTTATATAAAGGCCATGTCTGCCATGTAAGGACTTATCCCATCAGTATTGATGTAGAAACACTCATAAAACATGGACAAAGTCCAAATGTAATTAGTAAGGAAGCAGAAGTTGATGAAATGATTGGGGACTGCAAGTTAATCTACCGGACAGATAGAGCAGACCTATCCAAGAATATTATCAGAGGATTTCAGGCTTATGACATGTTTCTTGAGAAATATCCGGATTGGAAAGGGAAGGTTAAGTTTGTGGCAACCTTAATGCCATCTAGACAGGATATAAAGATCTACAGGGAATACACCGATAATATAAAGAAGATTGTTCGCGAGATCAACGAAAAATACGCCACTCCAGATTGGGAGCCAATAAAATACATTTGCAGGGGTGATTACGACCTGGTAGTTGCTCTTTTGAAAAGATATGATGTTTTAATGGTTAATCCCATATTGGATGGGATGAATATTGTGGCTAAAGAAGGAAGTATCCTTAACGAAAATAATGGTGTTTTAGTGCTTTCCACTGGGGCAGGATGTTATGAAGAATTAAAAGATGGCGCTATTTGTATAAATCCTTATGATCTTCGACAAACTGCTGAATCAATTGATATGGCTTTGTTGATGGATGAAACATCCAAAGTCGAACTTTTAAGTAAGGCAAAGGCCACCATTGGAAGGAATGATCTCAGTAAATGGGTAACTGATCAATTAAATGACATGGAGATGGTTATCTTGGAAAAACAGAAACTTAAATCGAAAAAGGGTGAAGAAGCTATTCGGATGAATAAAATTCGGATGAATTAAAATATATTTTTTCATTCTAATTCCGTGTTTTTTCCTGCTCAAAATTAAAAAGGATAGTGTTTAGCACGATTCAACTTCACGATTGGTTACTGGAAGCCCAGAAACAGAAGGCATTACCGAAAGTTATTGCCTATAACCGGATTGATGGTCCTGGATCCAGTTTGGATTTAAACGAATTCCAGCAGACCTTCTGGAAATTACCTGATATGCCTGATAAGGATGATCTTACCAGAAAATGGTCCCAAAATCTTCCCAGAACCATAGGCATAACCATAGACACCGGAACCCAGATTGAGGCTCATCCATTTGACCCGGACCTTATAGGTGTAAGATCTGTTGATTATGATACAGAAGTCACAGCACATCCTGGTGAAGTGGTCCCAGTTAGTGAGAACTGGTTACTTAAAATAATTGAAATATTCAACCTTAAAGGGGTAATGTTTATTTTAGAGAATTTAAGGAAAGGAATACACTCCTCAGGGCTTGGAGGATCATCAACCGCCACAATCGGGGTGTGCATACTTGCCAATGAATTAGCAGGACGACCATTCACCAACATACAATTGATTTCATTGGCTGCTCGTATTGAACAGGGTTTGGGGTTAAGTATCACTGGAACTCAGGAGCAATCAAATGTTCTTTTTGGGGGAGTAACTGATTATGTGTGGTTCCCATGGGGAAGACCCGGACATCCGGGTACCGGTTATGGTGAATCTTTAAGATATGAACTCATACCACAAGCTGATTACGGGCTTCTAGAAGAGAGAATGGCTATTTTCCATACTGGACACCATCGCCAAAGCGCAGATGTTAATACTACCTGGATGAATGCTCTTTTAAATAAAACTGGATATAACTTACACTCTCAGAAAATGAAGATAGCTTATGCCTATCGTGAGGCATTAAGGCTGAAAAAGTGGGATATTATATTGGAATCCATTGAAAAATACCGTGAAATACGGATAAAACTATGTGAAGGTTACATGGAAAGTTCCTGGGATTTACTGGAACGTGCAAAAAGATTTGACAGTACAGTTTTCCCTTTGGGGGCTGGTGGAGGGGGTGGGGTCCTTTTATTTTCCCCAAACCCTGAATCCTTAGAAAACTTACGTGGTGATCTTAAAGGTGTTTACCGGGAAATTCCCTTTAAAATACGTTCTAAGGGGCATGAAATTAGTAATGTCAAACTATAACAGTGTTAATTATTAATCCAGGTACCTGAACTCTATGCCTTATTTTATGTCCCCTAATTGTTTCATGCCTCAAAAATGTGCCATAATACTCTGGTCTAAAAAAATGTGCCTGATTAACCGGGTCTAAAAAATATATACTTTGGAGTTTAAGGAAGGTTAGATGAAGATCGTTAAAATTCATGCAGAAAGTCCAGAGAAGGAAAAAATCGAAATCGTTCTTGAAATATTAAGGCAAGGGGGAACAGTTGTTTACCCCACTGACACCGTTTATGGATTGGGGGCTAATATTTTTAAGGAAAAAGCCGTTTTGAATGTTTATCTGATGAAGGAAAGGATCCTTGATAAACCGGTGTCGGTGTGTCTGTCGCAAATTGGGGACATAGAAAAAATAGCCCACATGGATCCATCTGTAGAAGATATTGTAAGTAAAATACTTCCCGGGCCATATACTCTCATTTTGGAGAGGAAAAAAACAGTTCCTTCCCAGATTACTGCGGGGACCGATAAAATTGGAGTTAGAATTCCTGATAACACTATTTGCAGGGAGCTTTCACGGGAGTTTCCCATCACCACCACCAGTGCCAACATATCTGGCCGTCCATCCCCTAAAACTGCCAAGGAAGCACACAAAGAGTTGGATGATTATCCTGATATCATCATTGATTCTGGACCTTGCAAGGGTGGAATTTCTTCCACTGTGGTGGATTTCACATTCACCCCGCCACGTATACTAAGGGAAGGGGCGGGGATGGGGAGATTACTCAGGTTCGTGGAATAGAGATTGGTTTACTGGATAAATGTACTTCTCAGATAATTGGTTTTTCTGATAAAAAAAATCATACTATTTTATAAAATTAATAACTAATTCTAAAGTGAAATAACTATTGAAAATAAATATTTGAAATTAATATACCCATAAGTGTTCCAATATTAAAATAAGATGTAAATTATAGGGGATTAAATCCAAATATAATAAAGGAAATAATTTCTAAAATAAGATTATACAAATAATCCATTTAAATAAATTAGCAGGAGTTGTAATGTCAGAAATTCTATCTAACATGAAAGAAAAGGGTAAAATACCCACATCATCCCCCATTGACTCCCTGATAGGTGGGGGGGTTGAAAAAGGAGCCTTGACACAATTTTACGGCCCTCCAGGGTCTGGTAAGACCAACATAGCACTGAACCTCATTATTCAAAACGCGAAAAACGGAAATAATGGTATTTTTGTAGATACCGAGGGTGGTCTGTCCATTGAGAGGGTTAAACAATTAGCAGGCCCCGATTTCAATGAACTGGCATCTAACATAATCGTATTTGAGCCTTCAACCTTCACAGAACAGGATTTAACCCTTCGCAGAATTGAGAAGATGGTGGAATCTGGTGAAAAGGTGGAACTGGTTATCCTCGATTCTGCAGTGGCCCTTTACCGGGTTCGTGACGGTGATTCATCTCAGATCAACCTGGAACTAGGAAGGCAAATGGGTCTACTCACACGGCTGGCCCGTAAACATGATATTGCTGTGGTGATCACCAACCAAGTATACGCCAGTTTTGAGGGTGAGGGAATGGTTGAACCAGTGGGGGGCACTATTCTAAAATACAGAAGCAAGATCATGGTTGAACTGGAGCGGGGAGATGTTAGTGGGGAAAGATACGCCATCTTGAAAAGGCATCGCAGCCGAGCGGAAGGACTGCGCACTCGGTTCCGTATCGTGGATAGTGGTCTCAGATAGTGGATAGATAGTTTTAAATTAAGTGATGATAAATGATGATATAATGATGGATTGCATTAAAAAAAGCATGCCCATTTATATTCACATGGAATTTAGAATTATTAATCTTAAATGAAGCTTCCCTTAATTTATGGTAATTCTAAATCTCTAATTTTAATCTAAAAATTTGAAGATGGATTGTGTTGTGAGAGATATGATTTCACCCAAAAAGTACGCTAAAGCCGCAAAAGTACTGCCAAAAGGCTTTAAATCAGCTAATGAATTTTTTAACTATGTTTACAATGATCCGGACATGATCTGGATGGGTCAAAACACCAATCACCTTCATGACAAGGATGGAATCATGGAGGCCATGATAGCCAGTATACAGGATAATGATTACTGTAAATACCCTCCACCAGAAGGATTTCCACGTCTTAAGGAACTCATCATGAATGACCTGGGACTGGGTAGTGAATATGACATTCTGGTAACTGCCGGAGCAACAGAATCACTGTATTTATGTGCCAATGACATCCTGGAACCGGAAAACAACACCATCACCTGCGACCCTGGATATCTAATCATCGATAACTTCGCCAGCCGTTTCGGGGACCATGTTAAATCAGTGCCCATTTACAATGAAGAGTGCGGTTACAAGCTAACCCCTCAGCTGGTTAGGGATAATATGGATAAGAATACTAAGTTGGTATCCCTGGTTGATCCACTTAATCCACTGGGATCATCCTACACCAGAGAGGAGCGCAAGGAGTTCAAGGATATTGCCGAGGATCATGATATCTACCTCTTACATGACATCACCTACCGTGATTTCGCCCATGATCATCAACTTATGGCAGAGGTCTGCCCGGAGCACACCGTAACTGTGTACAGTTTCTCCAAGATCTATGGAATGGCCGGTCTCAGAATAGGTTCCCTAATTGGAGTACCGGAGATAATTAACTCCATACGCTCTATTGTTGTTAATGACCTTGGAACCAACCTGGTAGCTCAGAACGGGGCAATGGCAGCCATTGAATCCAAACCAAAATGGATCGACAGGGTTAAAGGAACCACCCGCCAGAACCAGGACATAATCAAACAGGCAGTTGACCAGGTTGACGGAGCTTTCATAGCAGTCTACCCCTCAGATGGGAACATGATGGCCATTGACATGATTGACACCGGAGTCACTCCCCGGGAGATGGCAGACTACCTTATAGAACGTAAGATATTTGCCCGGGAAGGATCCTACACCAGCAAACAATTTGGACACCGCTACCTACGGGTGAGTTTTTCCATACCCACCACCCAGGTGGAGTACTTTGCTGAATGCTTCCTGGAAGGGATGGGAGCGTTAAAAGGTTCTAAATAAGCCGGAGATTTATAAAAAAATAGCTATTCTTAGCTTTTCTTTCCTTATTTTTCTCTTTTTAACTGAATTCAAATATTTTATAAAATTTACAAAATGTTATAATTATAACTTATTAAATCAATTATAAATCAAAAATAAATCATCTGATAAATTAGGGGAGGCAATTGGTTGAAAAGAAGTATTCTTGCTCTTATTATAATTGTTGTTATTTGTGCCATTGCTTCAACTTCATGGTTCATCACACAACCTTCCCCAACCAACAACACAACTAACATCAACAATACAACTGATAATTCCACTGTACCACCTAATTCTACTGTAAATAACACCACAGTTTCCAGGGATGACCAGGATCAGACTGAAAAGAACAATCCGCCCCATCCCCTCATATCTGCTGATGAAGCGAAGGAATTAGCTAAAAAATATGTGGGGCCTGGTGTTATACTGGGAAAACCAGTAATGACCACCTATAAAAGGATTCATGCCTGGCAGGTGCCAGTTTACACCATGGATCATAAATTCATAAACAACATCTATATCGATGAACGAACCGGTAAGAAAGTAGATTAAGTTAAATGGATTTAAAAGAGTATGTTTTTTCTTATTTTTATTTAGTTAAATTATAAGACAAGAATTTTATAAGATTAAGAATTATTTTTTTTGAAAATATAATAAAAGAATATAAAATTAGAATAAAATAAAATTTAAGAATATAATTGGATTGGAAGAATGAAGAGGTTATTAACTCTTTAAATAATAGTATTCTCCTTTTTCCTTCTGCTCCCGGTCAAGGTAACTGTCCTGCTTGTTCACCCTTGGACGTCTGGTTTCCTTATCACGGCGGAAGGTTATTCCCACCTCCGACAGGAACTTGTTCATGGCAGACCTTAAGTCCATGGGACTGGTGGCATGGCCATCCACTCCAGGTTCGCCAGTGAAGACCATGGCCCGGCTGGATATATAATCAATGAACACGATATCATGGTCCACGATTATGGCTGCAGCGTTACGGCTTTCAGTGACACGGCGTATTGCCTTGGCAGCCCTTAGGCGCTGTTCAACATCCAGATAGGCAGTGGGTTCGTCGAAAAGGTAAATATCTGCTTCTTGTGAGAGTGATATGGCCACGGATAACCTCTGGAGTTCACCACCACTCAACTCATCCATCTTCTTTTCCAGTAATTCTTCCAGGAGGAATGGCTTCATGATCTCGGTTTTGAAGAGGTTGGTTCCGTAGTTAGGGGCGGTGGTGTACAAGAACTCCTGAACAGTTCCACTGTAATCTGATACCAGGTACTGGGGTTTGTAACTGATTTTAACCTTTTTCTTTATCTTTCCCGCATCGGGTTTTTCCACTCCGGCCAGCATCTTGGCAAAGGTGGTTTTACCAATACCGTTGGGTCCGAATGCAGTGAGAATCTCATCGTGCTGCACCTGGCCTTCATCCACTTTAAGGTGGAAACCATCATAGGACTTTTCCAGGCTGCTGTACTCAGATAATGATTCTGCATCCACTTCCACTGTGGGTGGTCGCACATGAAATTCAATGGGTTGTTTCCGGAAGCGAACATTTTCTTCACGGAGAAAACCATTGATGTAGGTGTTTATTCCCACACGAACTCCGCGCATGTGTGAAACAACACCATAACCGCCAGGCTGACCATAAAGAATGTGAATGTAGTCAGAAATAGCATCCAGGGCTGCCAGGTCATGTTCAATTACCAGAATGGATTTTCCCTCCTCTGCCAGTTCCCGGATAACACTAATCGCATACAAACGTTGTCTTACATCCAACCAGCTGGTGGGTTCGTCAAAATAATAGAAATCCGCATCCCGAAGAACGGCAGCAGCGATTGCAACCCTTTGAAGTTCTCCCCCGCTTAAATTGGCTATTTCCCGACCCATTACTGTATCAAGTTGCAGTGAGCTGGTGACAAAGTCCAGGCGATTCCTCTGGTCCACACTGTTAAGGAGATCATCCACCTTCCCCTTTACCACTTTAGGGAGCAGATCCACCATCTGGGGCTTGTGCACCACCTTAAGATCACCCTCGGAGAGTTTCTGGAAATAACTCTGGAGTTGGTTGCCTTTGAAGAAGTTGATTACATCTTCCCAGGATGTTTTTTCATTAAAATTTCCCAAGTTGGGTTGAAGTTCCCCGGAAAGAATGCGGATTATGGTTGATTTGCCAATACCATTAGGTCCCAGGAGTCCTACTACTGAACCCTCTTTTATGGTGGGTAAACCGAATAATTCGAACTGATTCTGACCGTAACGGTGTATAGGATCTTCTAATGCCTCGGGGAGGTTTATTATGCTAACTGCATTGAAGGGGCAGCGATTAGTACATATCCCACACCCCGAGCACAGTTCCTCGGACATTATTGGTTTTTTAGTTTTAGGGTCGATGGTGATTGTGTCTTCTTCCATACGCACTCCAGGACAGTATTCAATACACATGTAGTTGCATTTCTTAGGCTGGCAGCGGTCATGGTCTAATATGGATATTCTAGTCAAAATTATCAAAACCTGTTAAATAGATTTATTTTAATATAAAAATCTGTTAAGATGCTTTAATTCAATGAAATTGCTTTAATTCAATGAAATTCATTATATTTCCCCTAATTATTATTTAATTAATATATTATTCATGGATTAAATATTTTCTATAATGATGTATTGTTTTAGAAAAAAATATTATATCTGAAATTACTGGAAAATGAAGGTAAGATCACACTACCAATTTCCAAAATGGGTATGTAAAAATCCTTAAGAAAACTTAAAAAGAATACAAAAGAAAAAAGAAATAGATTAGGCTGCTTTAACAGCCATCTCTATATCTGATGCTTTAACGGTTTTTCGTCCTGCGTGTTTAGCTAATTTAACAGCTTCTACAGCAATCCCTTCACCCATCTCTTCCAATACTTTGGCTAATGCGTCTCTTGCATCATCACTTACTCTTGGGGCACCAGCATTTTTAATGATCCTTCCTACTGGAGCAATTGGCAATTCAGCCATGTTAATCACCTCGTTCATCTTTAGAGTCTCCATAATATTTAAATTTGTCGATCTTGTCCTTAGAAAAAACCCTTACCACCAAAGGTGTTCCCCGTGAAAATTATAATTAACTAAGGGTAAGTTCAACATTCATTTACCATTGTGTATAGTCATGAGTTCCCTATACCAAAAATTAGCATCCAACTGAGTGTTGTGCAACCACTTCATTTATAAGTACTTTGCTGTTTATATTACTAAACAGAATATGAATCAATACACAAAAAAAATACCCTGTAAAACGTAATAAACAGCAATAAAGATGATTAACATGATAGTAAATATTATAAACCCTGCATTTAAAGAAGGGGAACCAATCCCTCCCCGATACAGCTGTGAAGATGTTGATATTTCCCCTCCTATTAACTGGGATCAATCTGATTTATCAGTACCTGCTGAGGGTAGCATAGCTATTATTTGTGATGATCCTGATGCTCCAGGAGGTACCTGGGTGCACTGGGTTATTTTCAATTTACCTCCCGAAACTCGCACTCTTCCTGAAATGGTAATGCCACGGGAGGAACAAGAAAACGGGGCACTTCAGGGTGTCAATAGTTGGGGTACCATTGGTTACCGGGGTCCCTGCCCACCCAGCGGAACACACCGTTACTACTTTAAAATTTATGCGCTGGACACGAAATTGGATCTCCCTTCTGGAATCACCAAAGATGAATTGTTAAATGCCATGGAAGGGCATGTGCTTGATGAAGGTCAGGTTATGGGTACTTACACCCGTAAATAAGTATGGGGTTTAAATAAATCCACATCAGGAGAATTGACATTGAATCTTGAAAAAAAGGATTTAAAATATTTAATATCCAAAATCCGTAGAGATATTGGTCATAAAGATGTTGAAGTGGATATATCAGATATCATTTTTGATGAAGAATCGGGAACGCTTCTAATCATAACTCCAGACCGTCCTGAAAAATCAGTGATAATTGGTAAAGGTGGATGGGTGGTAGGGCGACTCCGTGAAGAACTGGGAGTTAACTCCATCCATGTCGAGGCTTATTCTGATTTCATTGTACCCCAATACAGAATGAGGCTTGCCCTGGCCCGACTGGAGAATATAACAAGTGAATATATTCCCCCATATAATGAACCCCTTTTGAACTTAATTAATCTTCTAAAGGCCCGTATAGAGAATCCGTATGATTTTGAATCAGTTTTAAGAAATTTCAACCCTGGAGACTTTCAGATCATCACTCACAAATCAGGTGAAGTGTTGGAAAATGATATAGAAATAGATCTGGATACTGAAATAGATCCGGATCAATTTAAATCAGTGGTGGCTTTATCAGGTGGGGTTGATAGCAGCACCTCGCTCATAGTCGCCAAAATGTTGGGGTTTCATCCTCTGGCAGTGACTGTTAATCCCGGTGACATTATTCTCCCCCGCTACTTCCGTGAGAGTGTGGAAAACCTCACCCAGATGCTGGGAGTTCAGCACCAGTACCTGGAGGTGGACATGAAAGAGGTTATTGAAGGATCTCTGGAAGGAAGGTTCCATCCCTGTGGAAGGTGTTCTAAAACCATAGAAGAAACTGTTTTTGATTTTACCCGTGATAATAATATTCCTTTTTTGATCTATGGAGATCTTCTCTCAACCGGGGCACAGTCTCTCCAGTTGGAATTGAACAGTTCTGGAAAAGGAACCAGTTCTGGAAAAGGAACCAGTTCAGGAATAGAAACTAATTTAGTAAAAGGGAATATTTTGAGAATCAATCTTCCTGCATTGTTATCTCTAAAAAAAGGGGATATGAAAAAAGTAGCCGGCAGTTGGGGTGTTAAAAAACGAGGTGGCTATGGATGTCCCTTAATTGGGGAAGTTCATAAAAAACATCCACATATGCGTCGATTTTCAATTCAACGAGTTCTAAGAGAGACTAGGGCTGGAATACTGGAGCCTGGTGAAGCTCTGGATCAAATAAAGACTTAATCTGTTTATTTGATGAGTTCAAGTATACCGTAGATGATTAGGAATAATCCGGCCAGGTATCCCACTAGCTGGGGGTAAATAAGCATCAAAACCCCTAATATAATTGCAATTATAGCGATTATTTCTTGAGTAGTGTTTTCTTTCATACATCTATTTTTTGTAGGAGAATATATATAAATATTGTGAAAAGAGTTTAATTATGCAAAAATGAGGTTAATCATGAAAAGATCTGTGAAATTCTGCCCAAATTGTGGTTCTGTGAATATAAAATGGCTTAACCCCCAGATGTGGTCTATCTGGAAATGCTGGGATTGTGGGTATCAGGGGGCGGTGGTTATAGAAGATGGTGAACTTGCAGAAGAGATCAGGGAAAAGTTTTTAGAGAAACTTGAAAAGGAAGAAACAGAGTCCAATTCAGAGGAATGATGGTCATGGTCAAATCAAATGTCTGTCCTCAGTGTGGGTCCCGAAAGTATAAATTACGTATCCCTGAAACTTCCCTCTGGAAGTGTGAAAAATGCGGATATCAGGGTTCTATAGTTATTGAAGATGGAAATCTGGAAAAAAAGGTTAAAGAAGCAAGAAAGATGGATAAACTTCAGAAAAAACTTTTTAGAGGAAGATGATCCATGATTTACAATTCATGATTTACAGGAAAATATGATCTGATGATAGAATGTATTTAAAAGTTGTATACATTAATTTTATGGATATTGGATGTTAATTTAGATTTAATAAGATCAAGATTTAATAAGATCAAGATTTAATAAGATCAAGATTTTAATAGATCAAGAATATGGGAGAAATAATACAGGAAGAATTATTTTTTAAGAATTATTTTCATCAATAAATTTCCTTAAATTATCAATCACTTTTTTAACCATTGATGGTGCTGGACCGCCAATCACTTCCCTGCTTTGGATGATTTCATGGGGGTCAAGGGCTTTTTTCACAATGGAATCATCTATTCCCAGTGTTTCACCAGTCAATTCCACTGATATCTCATCCAGGAAATGGGTGTCAATCTCCTCTGCCTTCATACCTTTATCCAGAGCAACAGTCACTGCCCGTCCCACTATCTTATGGGCGGTTCTGAAGGGTAAACAGGCGTCCCTTACCATGAGGTCTGCCAGTTCAGTGGCTGCTGAGAAATTGGCCCGTGCCAGTTCCTCACCACGAGCACCCTTAAACTCTGCTGATGAGAGCATGCCCATGGTAATCCTCAGGGCGGAGCTTAAGGTATCTGTTGCATTCCACAGGTGTGGTGTGACTTCCTGCAAGTCCCGGTTGTAGCTCTGGGGCAGGGATTTGATAATGGTGAGAACTGTAACCAGTTCACCATTCAAGACAGCTGTTTTTCCCCGAACAATCTCTGAAACATCGGGATTCTTTTTCTGGGGCATTATAGATGATGTTGATGAGAATTCATCCGTAAGTTCCACCATCCGGAACTCATAGGTACTCCAGATAATGAGTTCCTCACAGATCTTGGATAGGGTGGTTCCCAGCATGGTCAGTGCAAAAATAGTTTCAGCAATAAAGTCCCGGCTGCTCACCCCATCTATGGAGTTCTCCATGGGTCCGGAGAATCCCAAAAGTTCCGCAGTTCTATCCCTGTTAATGGGGAAACTGGTTGTGGTGAGTGCCGCTGAACCCAGGGGACACAGATCCATCCGCTGGTAAGCATCATGGAGTCTTCCGTAATCCCGTTTCAGGGCCTGGGCATAAGAGAGAAGATGATGGGCAAAGGTAGTGGGCTGGGCATGCTGAAGGTGAGTGTAACCCACCATCAGGGTTTCCAGATTTTCCTCAGCCATCTCTAAGATAACTTTAATAAAAGTTAGTAATTCTTTTTGTATAATTTGAATCTCTTCTTTTAACGCAATTTTAAGGTCGGTTGCCACCTGGTCGTTACGTGACTTGGCAGTATGCATGAAACCAGCATCAGGACCCATCACACTGGTGACGTAGTTTTCCACTGCCATGTGAATATCTTCCACTGCAGTGTCCAGATCCAGGGCTTCAATACCTTCCTTTTCCAGTTCATCCAGTGCATTAAGGATTTTTTCCCCTATGTCATGGGGGATGATCTCTTGCTCCATGAGCATGGTGGTATGGGCACGGTTACAGAGGATATCTGCCTGGAATATGCGACGGTCGAATTCCAGGGAAGATGTGAAATCAGCCACTTCACGGCTCATCTGCCCCTTAAGTCGTCCCGAACGAAGATTCAAAAAATACACCTTTCTTTATATTTTGATTTTGGTTCTATAATGTCTTCTTGATTTAAATCTATTCGAGAATTATTCCTAGGTTTATAGGGCCTATTCGAGAATTATTCCTGATTTTAGATTTATTCAAGAATTATTTCTTACCTTCTTTACCTTTCCACTGGGTGTAACCGCATTTTCCACAGGCGTAACGGTCTCCATGGTCTGCCATGAAAACACCATGGGAGCAACGTACACATTCAGGGTTTTTGCGGATGATTTTATTATCTTTAACTTCGTATAATTCAAATTTCTTCATGATCCATCCTCCTGATTAGATTCACTAAATATATCTAGTTAGGTTGAAATTTATTCCTCTTCAGCTTCTTCTTTGGCGGCTTCTTTATTTTTTGCGAGGACGTGCTCTTTTTCTATTTGAACCAGTTTTTCCTCAGAGTCGTAGAGTTTAGCGTAACCATCTGCACGGCCTTCACCGAAGCTTGGTTTCACTTTATCCACCACTAAAAGATTCTTGTCCACGTTTAACTGTGCGACGAGTCTGTTTTTAACTTCCAGTACCTTAGGGGTGGATTCACCCTGGTAAATGCAGTCAAAGTGTATTTCAGTTCGGTTTAAAAGGGGATTTTCAACCTGTTCTTTAATGTCTATCTCCATAATTATCTCTCCTCTAATTTACTTTTTAACTTTTTAACTTTATTAATAACTTTATCAACTTCACAAACTACCAGACCCTCACCGGGTTGTCCGTAAAGGACCAGGGACCCTGATGGGGCCATCAGGATGCAGGGAATGGCAGCTAAATCTTCCTCACCATCCACCAGGATCAACACCCTGAAACCGGATTTAATCAGCTGGAAGGCCTTTTGGATGGTCTCCTGCAGTTGGTCAGTGATGACTCCAGGAGGATTTTTAACATTTAAAGTTACGTTGTCATAGACCACGTCATATGCGGCGGGTTTTCTCTCCACCACATTATCAATGATTCCTAAGTGGGGAATTAACCCTGCTTTTTGTAGATTCTGGGTGGTTATATCACCCACTGAGATCAACAGTTCATCAGGATATTTGGAGTTTATAAAATCCTTCGCATCATCGAGGGAAGTGTAAAGGACTCCTATGGGCTTTTTAAATTCTGATCGCAATTCTTTGGTAAGTATTAACACTAGCGAACCCTCAGAGCATATTCTCCAGGTAAGGTGATCTGCAGTTCCTGGGCAATGGGGGAGTTATCAGGATCCACGATGATCAAAAATCCACTCCAGTTCTTGGATGTGGTAAGATTACAGACAGCACATCTGTCCTCTTCCATGAGGCGATGACACCGGGTACATGCTTTTGTAACCATTTACTTCTTCTCCTTCTTACCTTTACCTTTCTTGGTTCTTTTCTCTTTTTCGGCTTCGATCCATTCCACCCGTCCCAGGTTGGGTTGTCTCATGGTGAGGCCGATTTTGGTTTCCTTGGAAGATTTACCCTTCAGACTGAGGGCCACGATTCTGGCACGTACTTTGTTACCTTCTTCCAGGGTTTTCTTAGATTCTTTACCTATCAAAGCCCCTCTTTTCCCATCGTAGTTTATGTAGTCATCTGTAACTTGGGATACGTGCACCAGGCCGTCCATGGGTCCAATGCGTATGAACGCACCAAATTCAGTTACTTCGATAACTTCTCCTTCTACGATTTCATGTAAGTCGGGTTTGAAGAACAGTGCAGTGAATACCACCTCGTGGTAGGCAGCGCCGTCACCCATTATGACTTTGCCCACACCCATTTCTTCTATGTCTTTGACAGTGACCATTAATCCCATTTTCTTGTCGATTTTGCCAACGTAATTTTCGTTTATAATTTCGCTGGCTACCTCATTTAGGGGTTCTTCAAAGCGGCTGGGTGGGATTCTCACTGTGTCCTCTATTTTGGATATTAAATACAAACAAATCCCTCAGTTTATAATTTTTCATTTATTTAAGTAACTGCAAATTAATTAAACCAAATTAATTGGTTTCTTATATATTTTTTTAAGGTATGAGTAGGATGACGGATTTTTTTAATTAATTAAGTTTTGTATTAATTAAAGTTCCTGGTACAATTTGATGGAGTGTTCTACTGCTTCTTTGGCTTTCTGGGCGTTTTCCCATCCTAAGATCTCGGTTTCTTTCCCTTCCAGTGTTTTGTATTCTGCGAAGAAGTGAGCAATCTCATTCAGGAAGGATTGTGGCACGTCTCCTATGTCTTTAACATCCCTGTAGCGGGGATCGTTCACTGGTACTGCCAGGATCTTGTCATCCTTGTCTTCACCATCTATCATGCGCATCATTCCAATTGGTCTGGATTCGATTACGCATCCGGGGAAGGTGGCCTGGTCCATGATCACCATGATATCCATGGGGTCCCCGTCATCGTAAAGGGTCTGGGGTATGATTCCATACTCAGCAGGGTAATGGAATGGGGAGTAAAGTACCCTGTCCAGGGCGAATGCTTCCATGTCTTTATCATATTCGTACTTGTTCCGTGATCCCTTTGGTATTTCAATAACTGCATATACCACTTCAGGAATTGATGGCCCACTTTTTATATCCTTCCAGAGATTCATGTTAGATTTCCTCCAAAAAACCAACCATAACGGTTGATATAATTTCATTTTGTGATTAGATTTATACAATTTTTTTTGTTGTTAATGATTAAATAAATTTCAATCCCATGTTAGAGATATTAATCTTAAATTTTACATCCCTATTTCAGAGATATTAATCCTAAGATATATTAATTCTAAATTTTAAGATGCCCGTCCACTGCCAGGTATCGTCTCTGACGTAGATAAACTACACTGATCCCCCTTTCCCTTGCCCTGGTTCTTAGTTCCCGATCATTGGTACACAGAACCCTGGATATGCGAAGTAAAGCATCGTCCACCATTTCTCCCTTTAAAAGCTTTACTTCTTTGAGTTTAAAAGGAGGGGACTTTGCTATTTTAATAGCTATTGAAGCTGCTATTTTGTTTTTACCTTTGCTTCGTTTTTTTATTTTTTCCAGTTCAAAAAGCACTGGTGAAGGGACGTAAAGTAGGTAAGATGGTAAGGTGCGTTCCAGTTCTTCTGTTAGATCCAGTGGGAACTGGGCCGCCATCATAAAAAATTTGAGTCTACTACCGCCTCTTTAACGTATGATTCCATAACCAATCAACCTCCACCTGGCACCCACTCTTCTAGAGAGTGCTACTCTCTGACCAGATTCAGCACATACAGGTAGCTTGAGTTTTACTTCCACTTCATTTTTCCTGGCGCTGGTCACCACTCCAATAGTGGTGGTGGTTCCTATGTTGATCATCAGTGGTTCTGATGATCGGATGGGGTCCACTTTCTTCTCGTCCTTGGTACCTACTACCCTATCCAGGAGGTGAGTTTTCATGGTGAACTGGTGCATGATGTCAGGTAAGGTTCCGGGTTTTCCTGCTACAGAACCAGAAAGGGAATCTGCTTTGGTGAGTGCGGGATCCAGGTTGGTGGCAACTCCAATTAGTCCGCCAGGACCCACTTGGTCCACTGTTTCCCCTCCACCATTTAATCCGGTAATTTCCGAATGGAGGCTCATCCAATCTACTTTACCCTTATTTTTTACCTGTATTCCAGGTTTTATCTCGATTTCGTCCCCAATGTTTAACTTTCCCTGTATAAGTGATCCACCGATCACTCCTCCCTGAATTTTCTCAGGACTGCAACCGGGCCGGTTAATATCAAATGACCGGGCCACATACATACGGGGTGCTTTTCTAAGGGAACGTCGTGGTGTTCTTATGATATGTTGAATGTTTTCAATGAGAATGTCAATGTTTGCACCCTGCTGGGCAGATACTGGTATAATCGGAGCATCTTCTGCACAGGTGCCCTTAACAAACTCTTTGATCTCATGATAACTTTCCACAGCTCGTTCCTTGGAAATGATATCGATCTTGTTTTGAACCACAATAACTTCCTTCACACCAATAACATCCAATGCCATAAGGTGTTCTTTGGTTTGTGGCTGAGGACAGGGTTCGTTGGCTGCAATCACCAGTACTGCACCGTCCATAATAGCTGCTCCAGAGAGCATGGTGGCCATTAAGGTTTCGTGTCCTGGTGAATCCACAAAGGAAACTTTACGGAGGGTCTGGGTTTCACTGCCGCAGTGTTCACATACCAGGGCAGTGGTGTAGCACTGGGGTTCGGGGCATTCCATACATCTCATGAAGGTTATATCTGCATAACCTAGACGGATGGATATACCTCTTTTGGTTTCCTCACTATGAGTGTCGGTCCATATGCCCGATAAGGCCTTGGTGAGGGTGGTTTTACCATGGTCAACATGCCCTACTAGCCCAATGTTAACTTCAGACTGTACTTTCACTGATCACACCTGATTTTTTACTCATCACTTTGTAAGAGGTCTTCTATTGATTTAGTACCTTTCTTCACCACAATGGTGTTGATCTGCACTATATCATCAGAAATTGTATTTCCACGAACAGTTTTTCTTCTTCGCTGTCCTTTTCGCTGTGGTTTGAATCCAACTCCGCCGGAAAGTAAACTTTTTATCCTTCGGGGTCCTTCAACGTCTTTTTTCATCGGGAACCCGTTCTTGTCACTTCCTCCCGTTATACGGAGAGTGTATCCTGCAAGACCCACTGGTTCAGCGTCGAATTCCTCGCCGATTTTTAGTCCAATGAATTTTTTGGACTCAGCTCCTTCCACTTCCATCTGATGACTGTTTTCACCTTGGGAAACAATTAATTTGAATGCCAATTTATCTCCTCCATACTATTTTTGGTGTTTTAAGTTCATATTATTTATCGTTTTCCATCTAATTAATGATGATTATAATATATGACTTATATTACAGATTTACTAATAGATTCCCCAGCTTGGATCATCTTTTCTCTTAATATCCACAGTTTCCTGTAGTATATCTATTTCATCTTCGCTGAGATCTGATTTCATTTCGGTTTCCAGAATTTTATAATGATTTTCAGGAATATCTACGTATAGTACATCCCCTTCATCTAAATTACGTCCGAAAACTCCATCTTTTATGGCCATGGCCACTTTCTGCCCCTTGGAAATTGAAGGTAAGTTATCTCCCTTGTCCTGCATGCTTTCAACTGATCCCACTCGCAGTCCATTATTATCCAGTAAACCACTGCCCTTCCTGATGTTGCCTCCCAGAACTTCAATACCTGCTATTGCAGGTTTGCTCTGTCTGAAAACCAGTTTAGGGATGATACGTATTTTACCAGGTTTTATGATGGCGTCAAACCATTCTTTCTTCCTGCGTTCTTCAGCAGCCTGGATCCATTCCTGGTAATCTTCAGTTAACTGGTAGATCACGTTGGCTTGGAATATTTTCAAATCAGTATTTTTGATTTCCTCAGCTGCGGAGGGTAGGATCTTAACGTTGAAGGCGATGATCACTCCGTGCAGGTCATCTTCCTGGGTGACAATTGATGCATCCACCACATCCCTGCGGGAAACATCACCAATGTCAGCGGCACGAATGGGTACTTCCATTTCCTGGAGCATGTTCACCAGTGCTTCCAGGGATCCCAGGGTGTCTGCTTTAACTATGACTCCCATCTCATCAGTATCAACTTTAATATCCTCAATTTCATGCAGTATCTCTTCTTTAACCTCATCCAGGTCACCTCGTACCACTCTTAAAGGAGAGCCAGACATGACCTTGTCAATGTTAGGGGCTACAATCTTGATACCTGCTGCTGCAACCACTTCATCCACCTTTTTGAAACGTTTCTTTGCTTCTCTGATCTCTTCCAGGGCATTTGGCTTAAGTAGTGATCTTATTTTGGTGGTGATAACATCATCAGGGGTTGTAAGGACGATGGTGTCTTTGTGTCGGATTATACCATCATATATAACTGCGTCAATGGTGGTTCCTAATCCGGTTTCTTCTTTAACTTCAAGGATAGTGCCTTTGGCAGGTGCATCGGTTTCTATCTGTAACTGTTCCTTAAGGTACTGTTGGGCCAGTCCCAGGAGCATGGTTAACAGTTCTGCTATTCCCTCTCCGCTTTTAGCACTTATGGGGATGATACTTACCTGTCTGGCGAAGTTTTCCACCCGATCGAAGCGTTCTGATTCAAAACCTTCCCGATGTAATATTCCCACCAGTTCATAGACCTGGTTATCCAGGGCACTTTGAACGTTTGCTGGTTGTTTTTTATACGTTTGGGTGAAAGGTGCTCCTTCATGTGTTTGCCAACCATATATTCTATCCATTTTATTGGCAGCTACCACAAAGGGTGTTTTATACATTTTAAGGATATTCAGTGCTTCATAGGTTTGTGGTTTGAATCCTTCGTTGAGATCCACCATCAGAATTGCCAGATCAGCCAGAGCACCTCCCCTTTTACGGAGGGTGGTGAAGGCTTCGTGGCCAGGGGTGTCTATGAAGAACAGTCCTGGAAGTGTTTCTTTAATTTCCAGTTTGTCCAGGAAAGCCCCGCAGATGTTTTCAACGACTTCCATGGGGATTTCAGTGGCACCTATGTGCTGGGTTATTCCGCCTGCTTCCTTTTGTGCAATAGCACTGCCTCGGATAAAGTCCAGTAGTGTGGTTTTCCCGTGGTCCACATGACCCAGAACAGATACAATGGGTGATCTAATCTTCAAGGTTATCCTCCGACTCTAAAAAAATGTAGGGAACTAAAAAAGATATGTCCCTATTATGTTTGAATAGTTGGTTTAGTAGTTAGTATCCCAAAAAGCTTGAAAGAATCCTTTTATGGTTCTTCGTATATGAGTTCCCGATCTGGGAGCTGATATCCGCAGATTTCATCATCCTGGAAAAATAGTGCAATTTCCCTTTCTGCTGAAGCCGGTGAATCAGATGCATGCACAATATTTCTACCGGTTTGGATGGCGAAATCACCACGAATGGTGCCTAAATCTGCTTCTTTAGGGTTTGTTGCCCCTACCATTTTCCGGATTAGGCTGATGCATTCATCTCCTTCAATTACCATGGCCAGAACTGGGCCAGAGGTAATGTAATCCACCAAATCACCAAAGAAAGGTTTTTCCTGGTGTTCGGCGTAGTGTTCTTCGGCTTGATCACGGGGGATGATCATCATTTTTGTTGCCAGGATCTGTAGTCCCCGCTCCTCAAAGCGGGTTAAGATCTTTCCGGTTAATCTCCGCAGAATTGCATCGGGTTTCAGCATGACAAAACTTTTTTCCATCATTGTTTAACCCACTTAACCTTTCTGGGAACTCTACCGAGTTTTATACGATTTTTTTCACATTTGCTGCTGCAGAAAAGATACACCGTACCGTCTTTTTTGACGTACATTTTGCCGGTGCCCTCCTCTATTTCCTCTCCGCAGAATGAACATGTTCTCATGGTTAACACCTTTAATTCTAGGGAGTACGGATTTCCTTGGCTTCCCTGATGGTGTCCAAGAGCATCAGAATGTCGCCTTCCCTTATGGCTCCCATAACGTTTCGGGTTAATATCCTACCCTTATCTCTTCCTTCTAATATCCTGCATTTTACTTGCATGACCTCTCCGGTCATACCGGTTCTTTTAAGAACCTCAATAACTTCTGCAGGAGTTGCTTCTGCCATATAATCACCTTAAAAATTAGAAGAGTCCTGAGACTCTTCAGTTAGTGTAACTTATTTTTTGAGTTCTTCTACCTTTTCTACAATATCTTTGATGAGGTCTTCTGCTTCACCAGCATCAACTATACATGCAGATGCAGTTCCTACGTTTAGGCCAGCTGCTTCTCCCAGCTCATCTTTGGTGGGTATGTAGATGTAAGGTATTTCTTTTTCTTCAGCGAGAACAGGCATATGAGCGATAATTTCAGGTGGATCAACATCCTCTGCTAATAATACAAGTAGGGCGTCGCCTCTTTCAACGGCTTTGGTTACCTCGTTGCTTCCTTTTCCTACTTTACCAGTGTCTCTTGCTATTTCTAAAGCCTCGTAAGCTTTGTCCGCTAACTCTTTAGGTACATCAAATTTAACATACATTGCTTTTGCCATTTATTTACCTCCTTTTTCATCTGGTTTTAACCATCCATCGGCAAACACTAATTTTAGACTTCATATCATATAATTTATGGTATATGAAACTCTTGGTCCCGATGATTAAAGACCAAAAAAATTCTAATTTTAAACTTAAAAAGGTATTTTAGAATTCTAAAATTAGATGTATCAAAGTTGGTCAATCACAGTATATATACTTTACTTGGAAGTTGGTTTATGTGATTGGGGGGAGGATTATGGGAGTTACAAATCGGGCACAATAAGATTGTATTAATTTAATGATTATATCTTAGTTAAGCCCAGGATATTGAACTTCGATAACTTGTTGTAAAATTTATTTATTACCTAAGATATTTGGCTTGTAATCTAAAGTCAGATCCTTATAGTTTAAGTAATTAATTTAAATTTGGAAAAAAATAGCCATTATAATCCTTTAAAAAGTCTCTAAAAAATAAAAGAAAAAAGAAGGGTTAACTTATAGTCTTTTGACGGCGAGTTCGACGTCAGAAGCTTTAACAGTTTTCCTTCCTGCGTGTTTTGCCAGTTTAACAGCTTCGGTAGCGATAGTTTCGCCTTTTTCTTCTAAAGCTTTTGCTAGAGCTTCTCTAGCGTCATCACTTACTCTTTCTGCACCGGCGTTCTTTATTATTCTTCCAATTGGAGCTATTGGTAATTCCATATTAATCACCTCATTTTTGTATATTTGTTAATATACACTGTTGCCGTACTCCTATATATATGTATCGTTTAAAACACTCATTATTCGGTGATCTATATGGTATTGGGTCATGTCATGATGATCCCTATGATCTTGGGACACCACATGACAAATTATATGATCTTGGCTACTGGAAAAAAAATTGGGATATAGAAATAGTCCAGATTTTCTCTTAAAAAAAGGTGGGATAAAATCCTTTAATCTCCTTTTATAACCTTTAAAAGGGCATCTATATTTGCATCTATCTCAATAGGTTCTTCACATGCATCTATAGCTATATTGGGGTCTTTTAAAACGTGTCCTGTGACTACGCATACCACTTGTTCGCCCTTATCTATTTTACCGGTGTTAACCAGTTTTATAAGTCCTGCAATGGATGCTGCTGATGCTGGTTCCACTCCGATACCCTCGGTACGGGCCAGGAGTTTCTGAGCAGAGAGTATCTCCTCATCACTAACAGTTTCAGCCAATCCATCAGATTCATAAATGGCTCGAATAGCTTTTTTCGAACTAACTGGAGCCCCTATGCGAATAGCGGTGGCCACAGTTTCTGGGTTTTCCACAGGCACAATATCATCATAACCTTCCCAGACTGCCTTAGCTATGGGTGCTGCCCCTTCTGCCTGAATACCAGTCATACGGGGCAGATCATCGATAAAACCGGCACGGTGGAATTCAGTTATTCCCTTCCAAATGGCGGAGATGTTCCCGGCGTTTCCCACCGGGAGTATGATCCGGTCGGGGGATTTCCAGCCCAGGTCGTCAACTATCTCAAATCCAATGGATTTTTGACCCTCCAGTCGGTAGGGGTTAATGGAGTTTAAGAGGTAAAGATGGCCCTGCAGTGCAAGGCTGGTGATGGCCTCTAATGCCTGGTCAAAATTTCCCCGTACAGATAGAACCTGGGCTCCGTGGAACATGGCCTGGGCCAATTTACCCAGGGCAACCTTACCTGCAGGTAGGAGGACCACACACTTCAGACCGGCCCTGGCAGCATATGCAGCCAGAGAAGCAGAGGTGTTGCCAGTGGAAGCACAGCCCACTGTATCCACGCCTAATTCCATGGCCTTGGTGATCCCAACACTCATTCCCCTATCTTTGAAACTTCCGGTGGGGTTAGAACCCTCTACTTTTACGTAGAGTTCTATTCCCAGTTGTTCTCCCAGTTTATCACACTTACAGAAGGGAGTTCCACCCTCCTCCAGGCTAACTATGCCCGATGGATCAACAGGCATGAACTCCTTGTACTTCCACATGGTGGATTTACGGCAGTGGAAAACATCCTTGGATACGTTTGGCTGACATATAACTTCCAATATTGAACCACACTTATTACATGTGTATATTATTTCCTGGTCAGAATACTCTGCACCACAGGATATGCATCTCATCATAAAATCACCTTTATTTTTAAATAATGTTCACGATTCAATGAAATTCTTATTGCATAAATAAATTCACATTGAATTTACCTTGTCAAATAAAATATATTGAATTAAATCATTGAAATAGTATTTTTAATTGAATGATAATTCAAAATAATTATCAATGGATACAGTTATAAAAACTATTCCCTTTCACTGATTTAATCCAACGATATGAATATCAGTGTTATCACATCATGATTAGAATTTGATTAATGGGGTAATAACTAGATTAATGGGATAACTTAATGGGATAACCGAATTTATTCATCAGGCAACTCCTTTTATATAACTGGCCCAGCTAATAGTGAAGTTCGCTTCGATGATGGCTCCTATCAGAATCAAAACCGCGGCTATTCCCATCAGGACCAGGGTGTCCTTGAACTCATCCCAATTGGCTTCCAGTAAATATTTCAACTGATTGGACATGGAAAAATCGGATTGCAGTTTTAACACGCCCTTTAAAATCTTCAATTCAATACTGGCCAGTTTGAATCCAGCGGCACCTGCAATAATGATTCCTAAAAGTTCAAAAACACCATGGGGTAAGGTGTATATAATGAAGTCACCTAACTGAAACTGGGCTGCGGTGTAACCAATGAAGATTCCGTTACTAATTAGGTAAAAAGCAGTTATCACTCCAAAAATTAAGCCTCCCCCGTAAAGCAGTAATGCAATTTTAATATTATTGGCAAAAAGAGAAAGAGTGGTGAGTTGTAACTCCCCCTGAACCAGACGCCTTTTAAAGTCACCTAACATTTCCGCTAGAATGGGTTCCAGCATTCCTGCAAAGGCATATCCTATAAAAATGGAAGCTATGAACATCATGGCGGATAACATGAAAAAAATTTCATTACGGTTGTATAACCCACTTATCAAACCTTCATATCTTTCTTTGGCCATGGTTTAACTCCTATTATTATAATCCCTTTTGTTAATTTAATATAATATGACTTTAACTTAACTTTAACATAACACTATAAGCTTTATAGGTTCAATCTTATGCTTCCAGTATAGTTTCGGCTTTATCCCTAACTTTTTCTCTTTTCTTCTCCAGATCCTTAAAGAAGGCCCTTATCATCTCTGCAGCCCGTGCTTTGCACTCTCCACACATAATGCTGCCTTCTCTGCATTGTTGGTGGATCTCTTTTAACTGGGAATCTGACTGAAGTAGATGGTAAAGTAACATCTCGTAGACCACACAGTCCTCTGGAACACCACCCATCTTCTTTTGCTCCTCTAAACTTTCTCTTCCACCTGTTTTAGCAGATTTTAATTTTTTTAGAGCCACATCTGGTGTGTCACTCAGGAATATGGCTGTTTTTGGTTTGCTGCTGGACATTTTACCCCCGGTTAACCCGGTGATGAAACGATGGTATGTTGAAGATGGGGATATGAACTTAAACTGTGACTGGAAACGATCAGCAATATCCCGGGTGAGACGTATGTGCGGGTCCTGATCTGGCCCTACTGGAACCACAGTGGGTTTAGGACCTCCGCATTCTTCCAGTTGAGGGTGCAGTATGTCTGCTACTTGTATCATTGGTGTGTAAATATGGGCTATGTTGGTGGAACCTGAAAAACCATAAATGGCCTTCATCTCATTCATGTTAACTCGTTTTGCCAGTTTGTAGGCTAAATCTGTCACAGTTTTGTTACGAGATGTCAGGTAAATGTGCAGGTTCTTATCATCAGGGTCCAGACCCAGGGCGATGTAGTTGGTGATGTATTCTTCAATGGCAATCCTTCTGGCTTCGGGAAAATCTATTCCCCTGGCAGAGTAGGATTCCATGTCGGCGATGGGAATGTAAATCTCGGCACCCTTTTCCTGGTACCAGATGAGTTGGTCCACTATCATTTTGTGGCCGATGTGCATTTTGCCACTGGGCATCATACCGGTGACCACTGCGAAGTCAGTTTTTTCACGGATGGCTTTAACAATTCTACCATAATCGCGATGTCCGAATACAATTCCCCTGCGCATGAGAATGTGGGGGTCTTCCAAGTCGCTTAAAAGGTCTTGGAATGGTTTTATTCCAAATTCTTCTATGAGTTTTTCATAGTTTACTATGGCTGAGCTCCATGGATCTATCAATAAATCACCTTTAATACATAATAATCGTTTTAAGTTAGTTTATAAAGTTTTGTTATGTTTAGTAGTCATTATGGTCGGGTCCACTCAACATTGTAGTAGGTGATGTCCTGTTCATCATCCACCACTGCTAATAAAAGTTTCTTGTTAACTCCGTGGGCCACACGAACATAACTGGAAAAATCAAGTACAGATATGTTCTGGGTTTCTGTTACCACCTTCACCACAAAATCTGAATGGCCATCACCAGGGGATTTACCCCTTTCATATAATCTGAACTCTGAACCGTATTTAAAACCAGTTTTAACAATGTATCCCCTATTTCTGAGGTCTTTATAGACCATGTATCTGTATAAGAGGTCTTTATCTTGGATGAGTTCCCGCATCTCATCAAGGGAAATAACTTTATCCTGGTTTTTTTTATCCAGAATCGTTATTTTCCCCTTTTCCTGGAGGTAAAAGGCCTCCATTAATGAAAGTTGCAGTTCATCCTGGTTAAACTTACCATAATGACTTTTTTCACTGAGAGCAACTGCTTTTTTATCTTTGATAATTACTAGTTCTCCGACTAACTCTGCATCCATATTATTCCACCTTTTAACACACTGGATGTAGTTTAAGATTTAATATTTGGATTTACTATTTAGATTTAAGTTAAAAATCCGGATGGATTACCACGGGATTATTTTATAAAATCCTGTTGGGGTTATAAAATCCTGTTAAGTGGTGCTTTAATCTATTATGTAATAGCTTAATATTTTCAATCTCTGGCATGTAACTTTTTTAGATCATTTTCTTTTTTACCCAGGCGGATCATGAATGCGGCTATGAGGCCATCCAGAAACAGGTGAGTGCTGTCTTCGAAAAGGGTTCCCATGGGGGTTAGATCATCGTAGTTTCCCTTGAGAACATGGGATGTGTAGTATTTCCAGGGAACTTTGCTCTTGCTATCAATATTAACCACCACATCCGAGTTTTTGCTGAGGGTGGATTCAAGATCGGTGGTTATTCCCACCACTTTGGTTCCCACTTCTCGGGCAGTTTCCGCGGCAAGGGTCACTGTCTTGGTTTCCCCTGATCCTGAAATTGCTATGAGGCAGTCTTTTTCAGTAAGTGCCGGGGTGGTTACATCGCCCACCACGTAAACTATGAATCCCAGATGCATCAGACGCATGGCAAATGCCTTACCCACCAGTTCAGACCGTCCACTTCCCACAATGAATGTGGATTTTGAATCAGTTATGCACTGGATCATCAGTTCTACCTGTTCGTCATCAATGCGGCCTATAACCTCCAGGGCGTGTTTGGCTATTCCTTCTGCGGTTTTTTTTATGTATTCCATATTCTATGACCTTTTCTTTTTTTTGGGATTTTCCATTTTTTTGGGAAATTCCAGTTATTTCCAGTATTATCTTTGATCTAAGTCTTTGCTTGACGTTAATACTGGTTAAAATTCATTAAAGTCCAGTTATCCTGATACCAGCCAGTTTTATTTTGTTGCGTATGTTGAGGTTTATAAGTAGTGGGGTTATCTTTTCTACGATCCTGGCGTTTTCCAGGTTACCGCAATCTATAGCCCTTACTCCTGGTATTTTTCCTGCTAATTTCATGGCTTCCTTCTTGGCTTCGGCATCATCTCCAGATATGAGGCAGTCACATTCCACATTGTTTTCAATGTTAGTCAGACTGGCGGCACTGATATTGTTAAAGGCTGAAACCACCCTCACATTTTTATCTTTAAGGAAGTTTGCAGTTCTTTCAGCAGCAGAACCATCCCACATATTCACGTATCTTACTGGGCTACCACCCAAGCAGCTTTCCATGGGAACAGTGGCATCAATTAAGATTTTACCCTCAACATGTTCTTTGATACTTTTAAGGGTAACCATCTGTGCCTGAAGTGGCACGGTTAAAATCACAATATCTGCTTCCCTGCATGCTTCTTCATTGGTCATACCCTTTACATTGGGACATTCATCAGATTTTAACATATTTTCAATGAGATTAACAGCGTTTTCAGCTTTTTTAACATCCCTGGAGCCGACGATTACCTGTTCTCCTCCTTTTGCAAATCTAAGTGCCAATCCAAGTCCCTGATCTCCAGTTCCACCTATTATTCCAATTTTCAAAGAAAAACATCCCCTTAAAATTTTCTCAATATCATTTTTTCTAATCTTCTCTTAAATACAATATCCTAAATACAATATTATTCTATGATAAAAAATTAGACTTAAATGTTTATTAAGTATGGTATGATCAACTCTGAAGATATCCTTTCATTGTGGGTGTGATTGGTATAGTTGGTTACTGTTGATGCCAGTCAAAATTGTTAAAAACCAAAACTATATATAGCAGTTTTTCCCTAAATGTGTAGAAAGAGCACATTAGTGTAGAAAGAACACATTAAAGATTATCAATAATTTACAATTGAAAGAAGTAATATGTTAATAAAGAGAAATAAAATTGTGTTAATAAATTAAATGAAGCCCAATATCAGAGTTTCCATGTTCAATATAATTTTAATTTGAAATGTTAATTTGAATTTATCATCCAGACAATATACCTTTCACATAATGGAATTTTTATTCTGTCAATTTTGATGTTTGATTAGCAAACTATCTCTTTTTGTGAATATCGCTTTTATAGCTATCTTTCAGGGAGACAGTATGCTTTATAATCAGGGAATACGTGTTAATATTAATTTAACAAGATTGTTCTCAATTTCTAAAGAATAAAATAATAAAAAATCATAATTTGAGGTGTTTAAATGTATTACATGTGGTTCAAAGAACCCAATAGTCTTTAGTGGCGATTGTGGCAAACCAGTAAACCTAATGGTACCACTAATTGTGGCATGCCAGGATATTTGGCATGATTTTGCTGGAATGAACCAACGGAGGAATTATATTAAGCGAAATTTATACAAAGCGGCTATAGTCGTTTTATTATTAGGAGCATTGCCAGTTAGCAGTGCTGCATCAATTGGTGGGTATTTTATACCCGGAGGAATGTACGGAGGAGAATCTGGATACTACTACTGGGAAGATTACTGTCCTTTATGTGACCATTATGGTTGCCTGGAAGTAAATCCCAAGGGAACTTATGAAGGTGAAGTAACCTGTTCCATATGCGACGCAGATTATGACGGATGTACTGGATACGATAAATCTGCTTACGGTGCAAGGGCTCAGTTGATACCTGCAACCAAGGAAACAACCGAACCAGTAAACGTTACTGCCCAATCAACAGAACAACCTTCCGTACCAGAAACCAATAACTCAACATCAAATTCTAATGTAACAGTTGAATCAGAAGAATTAACATCAAAATCATTAATTCCAATAACAAATCATCCTGAAACAACTATTACTGTGGAATTAGGTGTTGAAAATGTGCTGGTGAACAACACAGTTCTACAGGCACATCTAAAGAAAATAAATGAATACTGGCTGGTCTAAATTTAAACCAGCCCGACCACATTTTTTTTAATATTTTAATATCCCATTTTTTTGATTAAATTTCAGTTCTTTATTATTATCCATAAAAATCTTATCCATAAAAATCCTTAAAAATAAATATTCCTTCTTTAATAGTAGTAAGTTTTTAAAATAATGTTTTAAAATAATATTAAGTAGATTTAAAGCATTTTTTCTATGAAATCCAGACTACGGGCAACATCCTGGGGATCTTTAACTTCCACCATCAGAACCCCATCATATCTGGACTCATCAATACTCTTAAAGAGTAAATCAAAGTCTATACTCCCAGTGCCCAGGGCGTTGTGTTGGTCGAATGTTCCGTCGTTGTCACTGAGATGAACATGTTTAATAAGGGGATAATCGAACATATCTGACGAGGGAAAACCTGAATTATGAGCATGTCCCACATCCAGGGTCATATATGCATCAATTTCTTCTACGAGAGAATTCAATTCATTTAAATCCTGGTAGAGTAGACTTTCTATCACTGGCATGTTCTCTACGCACATATAAATACCAATGTCCCGGGCATAACGAGAACATTCTGTTAGGGATTCCAGGTTATACTTCAGTATTTTTTCTTCTATTTTTCTTCCCATAATGGGCATGCTACCGGGGTGCACCACAACCAGATCAGCATTCCATGCAACAGCCCGGTCCATGGACGTTTTAACTTCTTCAATTGATGAATTACGGATGGATTGGTTATGTGATGCCAGGTTTATGTCAGAGAGGGGTGAATGCACCGTCAGCTTAATCTGATGGGAATCCAGTAGGCCATCTTCAATTTCATGGTAGGGATATTCGTTGATTATTTCACAGTAATCAATATTCCTTTCTTCCAGACACTCAAGCACAACTTCCAGGGGCTGAGGATACAGGGCCAGGGTTGAAACACCAATTTTCATAGTTCATGCCTCTTCACTAAGTATGTTCTCTAAATTAATCTGAAAATCTTACTCCATCTGGTAAAAAAAATAAAATAATGAGATCATCTACCTTATTCTATTCTGATCCGGGCTTGAATAGATAGATTACTTTTTCTGGCGTTAAGAATTATCTCCGCAAGTTCAATATCTTTTTTTATTTTGATGGTGCCTTTTTTACCCACCGTAGCTGTGAAAAGATAATCATCATCCACCAGGATATCGAAGGGAGTACCCACCACATCTTTACCGAAATTCAAAACCACATAGTTACCAGACATTTCCACTTTAACCGGTACATATTCCGAGGATAATAGTTCCGGGATGTGCCCTCTTTTTTGAGGGGGTTTTGTCGAGGTATTGGTTTTGGCGGTTTTGGCTGCCAATGGTTCCACACCAATACTTATACCGACCTTATTTTCCAATTCGTCGATATTTTTCCCTTTTCTACCTATGAGTTTGGGAATGGAATCTTCATCAACCCATACTGAGGCTCTGCGGTCGGATTTCATTTCAACTTCCACCCGGCCTGGTACCCTTTTCTTGACTTCTTTGATGATCTCCCTTTCAGCCATTTTCTGGATAGGGGTTTTCTTCATTTTTGTCTGGCCCACATCCATGACAATGGTTTGCTCTCCATAGGTGTAGATCTCATGAACCAGGTCTCCGGTTTCAAAGTCCCGGATTTCAATAACTGGCCTGGAAAGATCCGCCTCTAACATTCCACTGGGAACTTTAACCATTAGTTTAACATCGTAAATAGCGGCCACTCTTCCTTCGTCAATGTAGATGGTGGTGTCTACAATGGATGGGATCATACCCAGCTCAACCCGACCAATAATCCTTTGAATGGCATCAATCGGTCGTGTGGCATGGACCACCCCAATCATACCCACACCAGCCAGGCGCATATCTGCAAAGATACGGAAATCATTGGTTTTACGCAGTTCATCATATATTGTGTAATCTGGCCTTACCAGGAGTAATATGTCAGCGGTTTTCCCCATATCTTTCTCCAGGGGTGCGTACTGGGTGATTTCATCTCCCACTTGCAGGTCCCGGGGAGATTCCATAGTTTTGACAATGGTCCCTAACTTTTGATAAAATTCGGCTACTGCCTGGGCGAAGGTGGTTTTACCCGCTCCAGGAGGGCCTGCAATGAGTATTCCCTTAGCACTGTTAGTTAATCTGTCAATTAGTTGTTCAGGGAGGCTATAACTATCTATGGACACCTTGGCCACTGGCCTCACAATGGTGATTTCAATACCATCAGAAAATGGGGGTCTGGCAATGGAGATACGGTACTCCCGGAACTGCACCACCGTGGCTCCTTCCCTTTCAATCTCGATAAAACTTTTAAAATCACTTTTAGCCCGTTCCACTATCTCACGAGCCATGTATTCAATCTGTCCCCTGCTGAGAGGTTTGGATCTGATACGGACCAGTTTAGTGTTGCCGGGTTTCCCCTTTTTGGCCATGGGGGTCACATTCTCTTTTAAATGGACAGACATGGTGTTTTTATCGAAATATTTAGTTACTTCGATGTCCCCATACTCCAGCATCTCTGGTTTAAGATATATGGCGTTGAGGCCCTGGGCTTCAGCCACTTCCTTTTGAACCTTGTCACTGGTTATGAGGGTTGCTTTATGTTCTCCGGCTGCCCCTCTGATCATGGCGTCGATTTCCCCGCCTCTGGCCAGGGATATTTCTTCCAGGGTGGGTCGGCGCCCCACATAACTCAGGTGTATTTTGCCCTGACCATGCAGTTTCTGTAAATTTTTAAGCTCTTCCAGGCCATTATATCCACTATCTCTTCCTTTATTTGCCTGATTTTCCAATTCAGATACAACTGCTTCGGGTACTATCACCTCACAGCCCTGGTAGTCTTCTTCCTGAACTATGCGGGTGATTCTACCGTCAACTATAACACTTGTATCTGGAACAATTCTCATCCTATTTGTCTCCATAAACTTTTTCAGGTGCAAAAACTCTTTCTTTAACTACTTCGAGTTTCCGCCCATTATCTACAATTTCTCTGAAGAAACATGAATAATACCCCTCATGACATGCCGCACCCAGTTGTTTCACCTTGAGAAGCACGGCATCCTGGTCACAGTCAGTGAAGATTTCTTTTACTTCCTGCACATGACCGGAGCTTTCACCCTTGAACCACAACTGTTTACGGCTGGTGCTCCAGTAATGCGCCTTACCTGTCTCAATTGTTTTGTTGAAAGCGTCACGATTCATGTAGGCTACCATGAGCACTTCACCATTTTCATGGTCCTGGGCTATGGCTATAACCAGTTTTTCTCCATTAACCACATGACGGTAGTTAAGTTCTGGTACATCCATTTTCATCATTCCTTATTATTAATTCTGTCTAATAAAATATCTTTAACCATTTCAAGAGGTATTTGCTCCTGATCTCCGGATTCCATGTCTTTAATGGTTAATTTATTTTCTTCCAGTTCACGGGCTCCAATGAGAACCACAAACCTCGCTCCGGAGTTACTGGCAAAAGATAGGGTCTTCTTAAGTTTCCGCCCCACCAGTTCCACATCAGTTGAAATGCCTGATTTTCTTAAGTTTTGGGCTATTTCAAAGGCATGGAGTTTCATTTCTGAGGATATGGGGGTTACGAAAACATCCACCCGTCTTTCGACTTGAGTGTTGGTTTCCTGTATTTTAAGGGCGCCCATAACCCGGTCGAAGCCAAAGGCGAATCCAGTGGATTCCACCTTTTCGCCACCGAAAATCTCTATTAAATTATAGGTTCCCCCACCACTTATTTGTTTCTGGGCTCCCAGACCTTCCACGTAGATCTCAAAAACAGTCCCGGTGTAGTAATCCAGTCCCCGGGCAATACCCAAATTCACGGTGTAATCAGCAAAACCAAAGGCTTCTAACATTTCCAGTAGTGTTTCAAGTTCTTCAAGTGATTCCATGGCATCAGGAAAATCTTTAATTATATTTTTCACTTTATCAATTATATCCTGATGTCCACGCATACCAACTAATTTCAGGAGGATGTTTTTTGAGTTTTCGGGGAGTTTCAGATCTCCCAGTAACTTTTTAAGTTCCTCGACATCTCCCTTATCTATCAGTGCCATTATTTGATCCTGCTGGTCAGCTGAAACACTGTCCTGACTGAGAATTCCCCTTAGAATTCCCAGATTGCCCAAGTGTATCTGGTAATCTTCTAATTTCAGTTCTTCCAGGCAGTGGGCTGCCATAGCAATGATTTCAGCTTCAGAGTCAGGAGATTTTCCACCGATGAGTTCACACCCCATCTGCCAGAACTGGCGGAAACGTCCAGCCTGTGGCCTTTCGTAACGGAAGCAACTCCCAAAATAGTACATTTTAAGGGGTTTAGCTGCTTTTTGTAGTTCATTCAAATATATTCTGGCTACTGGTGCTGTTAATTCAGGTCGGAGTGCCAGATCCCTTCCACCCTTGTCCTGGAAGTGATATATTTCATCTATTATTCCTTCACCGGACTTTAGGGTGAAAAGCGAGAGATCCTCGAAGATGGGAGTTTTAATCTCCTGATAACCGTAGGTTTCAAACACTTTTCTCATGGTGTTTTCCACGAGTTTTCTTTCTTTCATCTCCTTAAAGAGGAAATCACGGGTTCCTCTTGGTTTTTGCAGTTCCATTCCTAATTCTCCTACATTTAAACGTGAGTCACATTGATATGAATTAATGATTTTTTTATTCTAAAGTCTTGTATTGGATTTTCATTATAGATAGTATTATGGGAGAGTTAACCACTTGAACCATTCTAAAGAAAAAAATATTAAATGGATTATTTCATTGAAAGATATTGACTGAAAGATATTGCCCCTGGTTGGCAGATGATTAGTAGTAAAAAAATGGTTTCATGAGAAATGGTTTTCATGATAACCGTTACTATTCCAAGAGATAACAGTTTTTATGGAATATAAGTTATTTTTCCAATGAAATAACGGTTGTTCATAGGATAAAGGTTAATTTTTCAATGAAATAATAGGTTCAAATTATTCATTCGTAGTATTTAAGGTACTCTCTGAGCATTTTGGGGAATGATTTGGCACTTAAAAAGCGGAGTCCCAGTCGTTCTGCCCAGATTTTGATACCTTCATCTGCAGCCACCACTCCTGCTCCCAGTTCTTTGGCTAAGAGGAGCACGTCCAGGTCAGGGGCGCTGTCCAGGGTTCCTTTTCGGAGCGCTGCCCGGTAGCGTTTCCTGAAGTCTTTAATGGCCTTGCCGATGACTTCCATCTCGATCTGGGTTTTTTTCTCCCCACGGGACATCATAACCATGGATTCCACCGCTGCCTCCCACACTGCACTTTCCGAGATGCGCATACCCTTGTTCATCCTTTCCCTCATATCCTGCACATATTCATAGAATATCTCCGAGGGTATTTTGGTGTCGTAGCGGTTAGGAGTTTTTTTAACAATCCATGTCTCAGCTTTGATCATGATACTTTGGGGGCAGTCATAGCGGGTTATGTAATCAGTGAATTCCTTGTAGGTGATTGGAGGCATGTGGCAGCTCATGTTGAGTTTTATCCTGGAACTGGCTATAAGATCCAGCAGTACCTCCACTGTCTTGTCCAGTTCCCCATCTCCATAATCATCCCTTAACTGATTATCAGTAAAGGCAGTTGTGTCTAAAACAAACCTTTGTTTGGCGATCATTTATTCAAACCCCACACAGAACATCATCACATTATCCTTCATGGTATTCATGATGGATAAAATTTCATCCCATCTTGTAACTTTTCTAACATAAACTGTTAACATAATTTATTCTAAGGGATTAATATAAAATGTTCCCTAAATTAACTAATGGTGATATAAATTGATAACCGGAAAAACTGGCCTGATGGGTATAATGGGAGACCCTGTAGAACACAGCTTATCTCCTCCCATGCACAACGCCGCCTTCCAGCAGCTTAAACTGGATCATGTTTATGTTCCATTCCATGTCAAGCGTGGAAACCTGGCCCCCGCTATTCTTGGTGCCCGGAACATGGGAATTAAGGGTCTTAATCTTACCATACCTCATAAAATTGAAGTTATTAACTATCTTGATGAACTGGATGAGGTAGCAGAGCTTATAGGGGCAGTGAACACTGTGAAATTCACAGAAACGAATGCTGTTGGTTATAATACTGATGGTGTTGGTGCGGTGAAGGCCATTGAAGAAGCAACACCAGTTAAGGGTAAAAAAATAATCATACTTGGAGCGGGTGGTGCAGCACGGGCAATATCCTTCCAGTTATTACTCAGTGGGGTGGGAGAAGTTTTAATAGCCAACCGAACCCGGGAAAAAGCCTGTAACTTGAGGGATGATTTGAAAGAGACTTCCATGGCTTCTGTGGATTGTCTGGGATTGGATGATGAGCTTACATGGGAGCTTAAGGATACCGATGTTCTCATTAACACCACACCAGTGGGAATGCATCCCCATCAGGATGATGAACCCGTAGTGACCAGTGATATGATGCATTCTGATCTGGTGGTAAATGACATTGTCTACAACCCCCTTGAAACAGGACTCCTACGTGAGGCAGGAAAAGCCGGTGCACAGGCAATTAACGGGACTAAAATGTTAATTTACCAGGGATTGGAGTCATTCAGTATCTGGACCGGGGTAACCCCACCCGTTGAAGTATTTGAAACCGCACTGATGAGGGAACTTGGATACTAATAATCATAATTCTGAATGAATCTAAGTCCTAGATTTGAATCCTAATTTAATTCATTAAACGGATTTATTGGAGATAATTACCATGGACAACATACCATCTACAGATAATCACATACACGTAGACCCTATAAACGGTGAGGGACCATTGGAAGTTGCCCTGAAGTTTCACCGGTCTGGGGGAACTGCCATGATCATCCCCAACAAACCCACCTGGACAGTGAGTCCTCAGTGTGATTTTATGGAGGCAATGGAACTCGTGGTGGGATATGTGGATGAAATCAATCGGGAAACTGAGGTTCAGGCCTTTGCGGTGGTGGGGGCGCATCCTGCGGAGCTAAGCCGCCGAGTGGAAGCAGGGGTGGAACTGGCCCAGGCTGAGGAACTCATGAGAGGGGCTCTGGAAACAGCTCAGAACATGGTAATGGAAGGAAAGGCTGTTGGAATCGGTGAAATAGGCCGACCACATTACCCGGTCTCTCCAGAGGAGATGGAAGCACACAACCGACTGATGGTATATGCCATGGAACTGGCACAGGAAGCAGACTGTCCGGTGCAGCTGCACACTGAAAGTTCTACAGAAGAACAGTTCCATGAATTTGCAAAAATGGCCAGTAAAGCTGGTTTAGATAAAAAAAGGGTTATAAAACATTTCTCAGGACCACTGGTTCTACCCGAGGAAAACCACGGACTCACCCCGTCCCTAATTGCCAGTGGTGATGTAATACGAGAAGCTTTAAAGAAGGGTAAAACTTTCCTCATGGAAACTGATTACCTGGATGATCGCACCAGGCCAGGGGCGGTAATGGGGCCCAGAACAGTTCCCCGACGAACACGTAAGCTAATAAATTCTGGTCTCATCACAGTGGAAGATGCCTACCAGATACATGTGGAACGGGTAGAAAAGATTTACAGTGTGGAGATGGATTTCTAGTGGAACGGATTTACATGATTCATTTATTCACCTTTGAAAGAAGTTCGAAATTAAAAAGAGAACTTTGACTAAGATAAGTTTGAAATTAAATAAAAAAAGAATTCTATAAAACTGTATGATTTCTTTAAATTTAAAAAAAATTAAAAAAATAATATTAAAATATTTTTAAAATAAATTCTGGGCTTTAAATGCTATTTAATCAAAATCCTTATATCATGAATTTTGGGAGGGATTATGGTTTTAACCATGCCCTCCTCCAATGAGGTAACTGACCACACTGATTAGAATTCCGATGAGTACGATTTCCAGGCTGGTTTTAACTAAACTTTCACGGGATACCTTTCCTAGATACACACCTAGTATGATTAATGCCAGAAAGCAGAGTACCAGTGTGCATATTATGGCACTTAGCCTCTGGGAAATGAGTATGAATGGTAGTACTGGTACGAATGAGCCAGTGAAGCTGCTGAATCCATGGGTGAACATGCTCATGTATATTCGCTTTTTAGCCTGCTGATGTATGTGGGTGTCATCCAGTTTACCCTCTTCCAGCATCATCTTCTGCTCCAGTTCGCGTATACTGCGAACCTCTTCTGCCCTTTCACCAATGAAAGAACCAAATGCATTGGACATTGCCAGAGCGATGCCTCCACTGAGGCCAGTTAACCCTACAGCGAAATTGGAAAGTTCCATTCCACTTACAGCAGCCACACCACTGGCAGTAAGTGTTACTCCCATAACTGCCAGTATTCCATCCATGGTTCCCAGAGCCACATAACGGCTCATTTTAAAGTATTCGCTTATGAATTCGCGGATGTTCATAATGTCATTATCTCCGATCTGAAAAATCAGTTAATTTTAAACTCGTTATTATATCAATCGTTTATTTCTATTTTAGGATATACATCCTTTGTTCAAATATAATATTATCCTCTATTATGGGTAGAATATTTACTATTTTTTTTATTTTTCCAATTAGTTATGGGAGGATAATTTGAATTCTTTTTTTATCCCCTTCCCAGATCCTTATGCGCCCGTGCCAAGTGTCCAGCAGCCAGTGCACCCATAAGTGACAGTTCCCCTGCCAGGACTGTTCCTGCTACGATTTCTGCAAATTTATTAACTTTACCTGATCCAGACACGCCCATGATTTCCAAACAATCCTGGGCAGTCTCTAAACGAGTTCCCCCACCAATTGTGGCCATGGGAATATCAGGGAGGGTCACTGAAAACTGCAAATCACCATTTTTAACCTCAGCAGTGGTTATTCCCAGGCTTCCTTCTACTATGTGGGCTGCATCCTGTCCGGTGGCCAGGAATATGGCAGCGATCATGTTGGCGTACTGGGCATTGAAACCCATACTCCCGGATATGGCAGAACCAATAAAGTTTTTAGCCATATTCACTTCCATAATAGATTCAGGGGTGGTTTTAAGTTTCTTTTCCACAATTTCACGTGGGATGAGGATATCTGCTGTCACGGTTTTTCCCCGTCCTTCTATGAGGTTCATTGCTGATGGTTTTTTATCCACACAGAGATTACTACTAAGAGCCAGTACATGGGCTCCAGTTTCCCTGGTTAAAATATCCATGGCCTTATCAGTGGCTATGGTGACCATGTTCATACCCATACTGTCACCGGTGGTGTATGTGAAACGCGGATAAACGTAACGCCCCACCACTATTATGGGATCGATTTTAACCAAACGACCATGACGTGTTGTACTTTCTGCGGCTTCTTTAAGCTCTATAAAATGTCTTTCAATCCATTCTTTTATTTTAATAGCTTCAGAGACAGAATCTGTTTGTATAACCGGGGCTCTGGTCATTTTATCATCTATTATGCGTACCGTGGCACCACCTGCTTCCCTGGTGACGGAACATCCCCTGTTGACCGATGCCACCAGTGCACCTTCAGAAGTAGCCAGAGGAACGTAGTAAGCTCCCTGGGCATATTTTCCATTGAGGTACAGTGGTCCAGCCAGTCCCACTGGGATCTGCACGGTTCCTATGGGATTTTCAATGTTCCTTTTCATGGCCTCAGCCAGATCCAGGGAGTACTGCGATAAATGAGTTAAATTAGTGTCGGAGACGTGTTCAGCAAACTCCCTCCTCACCTCAATTGCTTCCTGGACATTATCAGTGTAACTTTCAATCTGATGGAGTTTTAATTCTCCCTTAACCAGTTTTTCAATAATTTCTTCTTTGTTTGCCATAAAAACCATCTTGAAATGTTTTCCCGTCATGAATGAGGTTTGGGGTTATATTTCCGGTATATTCAGGTACCGGTTAGTTCAGGCACATATCCTAAACATTAGATTCTTGTAATAAATTCCTGTATATGATAAGCTTTTTTTACAATTAGAAATTGGGCTCATGTTATGAATATTTTTTTTGGTAAAAATAAATGAATAGAACTTCTTTAATTTTTTAGGCTGATTTGCAAAGTATTTTAGGATATTAAATTATTGCTGGGGAATATTTAGATTATATCCTTAATATTTAGATTATATCCTTCATTATATCTGCAATCTGGGATGGCTGTTCTGCTACTTCCACACCAGCAGCTTTAAGGGCTTTGATCTTACTTTCAGCAGTTCCACTGTCCCTTTCAATTATGGCCCCAGCATGTCCCATTCTCTTCCCTGCAGGTGCGGTTCTACCGGCAATATAAGCCACAACTGGTTTGGTGATGTTCTCGGCAATGTATTCTGCTGCTTTTTCCTCGGCATTACCTCCAATCTCCCCTATCATGGCCATTGCCCGTGTTCCGGGGTCTTTTTCAAACTTCTGCAGCACATCTGCGAAGTCCATCCCCACCACAGGGTCGCCACCAATACCAAGACAGGTGCTCTGGCCCAGACCCGCTTGGGTAATCTGACTGGCCACCTCATAGGTTAAAGTTCCACTACGAGATACAATTCCAATATTTCCTGGATTGAAGATATGGGTAGGCATGATTCCCAGTTTACCAACTCCAGGGGATATAATTCCAGGGGTGTTGGGTCCAATTACTTTACAATCGTTATTACGTGCGTACTGAGCTATTTCCATAGCATCATGTACTGGGATGTGTTCGGTGATAATCACTGCCAGTTCCAGCTGCGATATGGCTTCAAAGGCAGCGTCCTTGGCGAATGGGGCTGGTATGAATATTATGGACGCATTAATATCCATTTCCTCTTTAATTTCGGCAATGGAATTGTAGACCGGAATTCCCTCAAATTCCTGACCTCCTTTACCTGGTGACGTGCCAGCCACGATATTAGTATCATACTCCAACATACTTTTAGTGTGGAAAGAGCCCTGTTTACCGGTAATGCCCTGCACAACACATCGGGTGTCCTTGTCAAGAAATATCACTGTATCACTTCCTTTGAATTATTAAAAGAACAGTATGTTATTTTTTTTAAATTATTTTCTTTATTAATTTCAAATTCATTTATTATTTCAATCAATGAAACTATCTTAAACACTTAAAATCCTCATCTTACTGGAAAGGGGTACTGCCAGGTCCATAACATTCCCGTTCATATAGGCAGTGATGGACATGATTACACTTCCAGGGATAACATAGGATGGAGCTCCTCTTTTGACCAGGTAAACATTTTTGTTGCCCAGTGCAGCTCCCATCATAGCCCCGGCTACTATTCCAATGCTTTCGATGTCCTCCACAGTCACCACCACTACCGGGTCATCTGTTTCATCAGAAACATACCCTACACCTGGTATTTCCTGGCCGTGGTTTAAACTACTCCCTCCAATATCAGTCACCTGATCCATGCCTCTGGCGGCTTTCATCACAGAATCAGCAACGTTATGCACGAATCCCTCACCACCGTAGGTGTCAAAGGCCATGATAATGGCATCTGGATAGCGGTCCTGCCTTATCTTTGCCTCTGCATAGGATATTCCCTCACCTGCTCCTTCTATGGTGTTTGATATTCCGTTGATGTCGCCCAGATCTTCGGCGTTCCTCTTAAGAATGTCCACAATACCCTGGTTAACTTCTTCCAGCCGGTCATCTTCCACAAAGGCACTTATGACCACGTCATCACCAGTGATGTTGGTAAGAGCAGCTTTGTAGGCTCCCTTACCTATTAAACTTGGAATGCTATTTTCTATGTTTTTAATGAGAGTTTTACTACAGGAAACATCGTTTCCAGAAATATCTGCACCGATAGCGGTAATTTTCAAATCATCACCTGAATCTGTTAGAACATTAATTATATAGTTCGGATACATGGATAAAAATCCATGGATTAAATTTTAGTGAGGATAATATGGTGAAAACTTGTTCTTATACATTTCTTATAAGATTTTTTTTATACAACTGTTTAATCATTATTTAATATTCGGAAAGTTTTATACAATCTATGGTTTAAACATCCACTAATTCACAAATATTTTTTAGTAAGATGCACAAATAAATAAATAATATGTCACTGAATATTTTAATCCCATTTCAGTAGACCTGGATTTATAAGCATCAATATCTATTTACCCTTAATTATATCTCCCGGATGTGAATACCCATGATTTTGAAACCTTTAATCTGCGTTCCAATCCTAAAAAAAGACAGGAAAACTGTTTTAAAAGTTGCCAGTGAAGCTATAAATGCGGGAGCAGACCTGGTGGAGCTTCGGATAGATGCTCTTTTGGATACTGATCCCCAAAGTATCATCCACCTAATAGAGGAAATAAACCACCCCCTCATCGCCACTAACCGAATGAGGGGAGAAGGGGGCTATTTCATGGGATCTGAAGCTCTTAGAACGGAAATATTGGTTGAAGTTGCAGATTATGCTGATTATCTGGATATAGAGCTTCAAACAGATGAACAATACCGTTCTCGAGTTATTCGGGCAGCTAAATCTGCCATAATATCCTATCATGATTTCCAGAAAACTCCCTACTTGAAGGAACTTTTGGAGATTGTTAAAAGAGAGAAAGAACTGGGAAACATAGCCAAGTTCGCAGTCATGCCTCAGAATATGCAGGACACTCTTAACGTCTTGCAAGTAATCAACCAGGCTGATAACACCATTGGAATAGCAATGGGAGAACTGGGACGATACACCAGGGTGGTAGCACCCCTTTTAGGATCTCCCATTACCTATGCATCATTAGGCGGTGAATCCGCACCAGGACAGCTGGATCTTAAACATACCCAAGATATTATTGATAAATTGATGGATGGTGGCGAGTAAGTGAAACACAGGACTGGAGTTATCATTGGATTACTGGTACTGGTGGCAGTAGCAGGATCTGCATTTTACCTGTTTGCTGATTATAACAGTACTGGAATTATAATTAAAACCAATGGTACTGAGGTATCGGTTCAATCCTCATCCTGGTTTCCTGTTCCGAAAGCCATGCTTGGAGAGATGAGGACAAAGGCCCTGGCAGATGTACAGGATGCTGACAGCAGTTTAGGTTCTATCCAGACGGATATGCAGAGTATTGCCAGCAAATACAACTTCACAGTACAAGTGACCGTAAATTCCCAGTTTGGGGAAAATCAGCTCCCCCTGCCAGCCACAGTCAGGGGAACATCCATGGTACCCACCCTGCAGGATGGACAGGACATAGTTGTGCTTAAAACCAGTGACTTCAAGGTAGGGGATCTGGTGGTGGCCCGTCATCCTGAATACAACCTCATTGTAAAAAGGGTTGCTGAGATAAATGGCAGTCAGGTTTACCTTAAAAGTGACAACCGACAAGTGGAGATTCTCGGCAACCAGATACGCACCATAAACGGGGTACAACAAGTAGTCACCATCGAAAAAACACCCCTTGACACCTGGCTTCCCAAAACCAATGTGATCGGTGTAGTCAAGATATATTAAAATGGCTTATTTCGCTTAGAGTAGATTATTTACTCTATTTTTTATTTTTAAAAGCTTCCTTTCTGCAAATGTAGTTATACTAAAATAGGTATCTAAAAATCAGAATTTAATTGGTTTAGAACTAATGATTAAAACGGCACTTAAGTGCCTAGAGTAATTAAAATAAAAAAAGAGGGTGGTGATTAAGTATCGCTTAGCTCAGCTAATCGTTTAATCCTTTTCACCATGTTTGGATGGGTGGATAATAATTCCATGATTTTACTACCGGCACCTATACTGGTGTCCATGTTACGTAGTTCTGCCAGTTCTGATTCACTGATCACTCCATCCATGTCCAGATCCAGCTGTTGAAGGTCGCTTATTTCGTTCCGGGCATCGGAGATATCGTTGACAAAGAAGGCCTTAACCCCTTCCACTTCTTTCACAGCTCTTTTATCCAGATTAGCAGATCCGTAGACCAGTTTGTAAAGGGCACTGGCTAACTTGTGAGGTTTACCCCCTATCTCCACACTTCCCTGGTCTGCATAATATTCCCTGACTCTGCTCACGAACAGGACCAGTAACTGGCCCAGGAGGTATCCTGCCAGTGCAACGAGTCCAATTACTCCAGCATCGCTATCCCTATCAAACATCATGCTTATGAATATCCAGTAGCATATAAGGGGCACCACGCTGATGAGGGTCATTACCGCCATGTCATTGTGACGAATGTGGCTGATCTCGTGTCCCAGAACTGCCTTTAACTCCTCTTCATCCAGGAGGTTCAGAATACCCCTGGTGACACACACCCTTCCATCACCTTTGGTTCTACCGAATGCAAAGGCATTGGGGATGCTGGTTTCCGCGATTCCAACTTTAGGTTTTGGAATCCCGGCATTCATGGCCAATTCTTCTACCATGGTGTGCAGGTTGGGTGCCTCCTGTGGGGACACGTAATGCACGCGCATAACCTTCTCCACCATGATGGGACCCAGCATGTACTGGGCGAACACAACCACAATGGCCAGTAAGGCAAATATTATGGGAGTTCCAAAGCCCAGGTATGTGCAAATCACGGTTATTATGGCGTAAAGTATACCGAATAATAGTGCGGTAGCTAACCATATTCGTAGTGTTAGCAAAAATCTTCTCAATTTATACACCTGCCTTAAACTATTTCCTTATTTTTTTTTATTCAGCGATTAATAGTAAGGAACCTACTATATAAATATAATGAATTTCAGTTAAAGTGGATCCCATCTGGAACAAATTATAATATATAAAAATGAGTTCCATCTGGAATAAAAATAATCAAATGGGATATTGGGGGGGAAAAGGCGGTTTAGAACGTGAGGAATTGCTTTTATCTAAGATTCTGAAAAAAAGATTAAAAAAAAAGATTGTTATTCCAAGTGCTCCTTTCCACGATAATGGTAAATTAGGTAAGCCAGGAATACCACCACTCCAATAGCCACTAAAACGTCCAGGTAATGGAAATAACTCTGAAGAGTAGTCCAGTTGGGGCCCATGAGCACCCCCACATATCCCAGGGCCAAACACCATGGTATGGAACCAAAGAATGTGTATATGATGAATTTTTTCAGGTCCATATGGGTGATTCCAGCAGGAAGGGAGATGAAGGTCCTTACTCCAGGGAGTACTCTGCTGATGAGCACTGCTTCATGCCCATATTTTTCAAACCATTCATCAGCCAGGTTCAGTTTACTGTGGGTGATGAAAATATATTTACCATACTTTTCAAGGAGTGGTCTTCCACCTTTCCATCCAACATAATATGCAATTAAGGAACCGAAAAGGTTTCCAAGGGCACCTACCAGGGTGATTCCCCAGAGTGTCATTTGACCCTCCCAAACAACATATCCTGCGAAGGGCATTATAATTTCGCTGGGGAGGGGTATGCAGGCACTTTCAATGGTCATACCAATGAAAACACCCCAGTAACCTAAGGATTCTATTAAATGGATTGCTGTTTCACTTAAAAATTCTACCGGGCTGAACATGGAAAAAATAAACCTCTGTTTTTATAAGATTTAATCAATTATAATATCTTAAAGGGATTAAATTATTGAATACATTGGATTTAACATTAATGAAATGACTAATCTGTAAGATTAACAATTAACTTATTTCAGGATTTAAATATTTGTATTGTAAGGAGAATATTTTATGCGAAAAATCGAGATATACCGGGATACCCTTTTAATATTCTTGCGTGGGTTATTAATGGGCACTGCTGATGTGATCCCTGGAGTTTCTGGCGGAACCATGGCTCTGATCACGGGTATTTACCAGAGACTGGTGCATGCCATCAGTCAGATAAATGCCAACTTCCTTTTAGCAGCCCTGAAAGGTGATTTTGCAAAATCCAAGGAAGAACTCTTAAAATGGGATTTCAATTTATTCATACCTTTACTGGCTGGAATTGGGGTGGCGGTTTTAACCATGTCTAAGATCATGACTGTCATGTTAACAGTGTACACTGCCCCTACCTTTGCATTCTTCTTTGGCCTCATCTTAGCATCAGCGGGTTTTGTTTACAAGCATGTTGATGAACTTAACTTTAAAAACATTGCCTTTCTGGTAATTGGTCTTGTTTTTGCCATAATATTTGTGGGATTAAACCCCATACAGGCCAACCATACTCTGCCAATCATTTTCCTGTCAGGGATGGTGGCTATATGTGCAATGATTCTTCCTGGTATCTCTGGAGCATTTCTCTTGCTTCTTTTAAACCAGTATGAATACATGCTGGCAGCCCTAAATCAACTCAAATTCGTAGAAATCATTACATTTTGTTTAGGGGCAGTGATTGGTATTTTATCCTTCTCACGGCTCTTGAATTACCTTCTGGAACATCACAAATCAGTGACCATGGCTTTCCTGGTGGGACTGATGATAGGAACCTTAAGGTTACCTTATACTAGAATTGCAACCTCTATGGACTCCATTATCCCGGTGATATTGGCAGCCGTGATTGGATTTGTGCTGGTGATAATCCTGGAAAAACAGTTCGAGAAATACCATCTGCACTGGGAGGCTTAAAAACCCTCTCCAGAACATTTTTTTGTTAAATAGATTCTATTTTAAATTTTAATATTGATGTATTCTGAATATTTTTCACTAATACTTAACTAAAAAAAGTACAGGGTTTTATTTTTCATTGTTCTTTTACTCAAACTTCTTAAAGCCACTCGGATTGAAACCCTGACTAATGAGTAACTGCTGGTCAGCACTCTGGAGATGTTTCTCGTCTACCGGTGGTATGGGACTTCCATTTTTTGCCAGAATGATTCCCTTTTTCTTGTTGGCAGCTAAAAACTTCCCAGCATCTCCATTGACAATGATAGTTCCTTTAATCATATCAATGGCGGTAAAATCATCGGTATTTCCATCAATGATGATTGTACCGCCGTTTAAAAGTGCGCCGGTGTTTTTCCCGGCGTTCCCGTTTATTCTGGTGCTTCCTTTACGCATGAGTATTCCTGTGGATAGGTCAACATTTCCCTGTTTAATTATATCCACGTCAGCATTTAAACGGGCACCCACAGTGTCCTGCACTGTACCATCATTAATTATGAATCTTTTCCCTGCAAACTGGCTGCCTAAAAGTTTGTCCCCCTCCGGTCCATTGGTGATGAGATCAGTTATGCTTCTAAACTGCCGGTAACCATTCTGGCCGGATTTAACCTCAACAAGGTTTCCTATGGGCTCATTCACTTTTCCCTTGACATAGATACTTCCTCTGGTCATGCTGATACCCATACGGGTGTCAACATCTCCTTCCACGTAGATGTCTCCCACAGGGATGTCACGTCCGGTTCCTCCGAAGTACTGCAGGTCCACCCCCACGCTGCTGGCAAGACGGTGCCCAGTATCACCATTAATACGGATATTACCCTTGTTTTTAAGGTGTTCCACCACTTCACCAAAGGTTAAATCGTTTCCTGGGATCTTCCAGCTGGGGTCCAGTTTTTCTCCCTTATGCTGCCAGTAGAAGTTGAAGGTAAAATCACACAGACAATCCACAGGTTCAGTTACTTCTATTTCCAGAAATTCCCTTTCCACTTTATCTGATTCACGGCCGAAGATTTTAAACATAACAAGCCCCTCATCTTGTTTAGTATACTCATCTTGCTCAGATTATCTAATATTCATCTTCTTTATATTATCTAATCTTCATCTTGCTTATATTATCTCAATCTTCCTAATGAAAAAACTATATCCTATACCATATACCCTCAAGTTTAAGTCAAATTAGTGGAACAAATATATGACAATGAAGCAAGAAGTGATCCGATTCCTCCAGAAAAACGGTGTAGAAACCAGGTTTGTCAGTATAGTTGATGAAAAGGTTTATATCAATAATCTGAAATTGTCTAGGTTTTCACGTAAAAAAGAGGAGATATTCCTGGAGGAATTCCCTAATTTTGAAGTAAAGCGTTCCAAGATATTTCAGAAAATCTGCACCCGTGCTTCACGTGTACTCAAAAATGCACTGAGTCCCCATGATAAAGTACTCCTGAAAGGTCCGGGAAATTGTGTTAATTTAACACTGTATGCTGTTTTAGAGTCATATACTAGGAAATATGGTGTTGAATTAATTGTTTATAATGGAATGGATGGATTGAATGAACTGGAGGTTCAAAAGAAAAAATTAGACCTCGATATTGATGCAGTGGCCCTGCCACTTACTCTTGACGGGGAGGTGGAGCATATATTGGAAACCATGCTCAATGGTGAGAAATTAGAGCTTTTAAACTCTCAATCAAATAAAAATGGTGTGAAAATGATCTATCCTTTTATTAATGTTCCCCGGTCGTGGATAGAATCATGGATAGCAATTGAAGGTTTAAATTGTGATTTTGGAGATAAAGCTGGGCTTCCCAGGGATATGTTGGAGTTTTTGGAGGGCTTTATTCCTGATGTACGGGAAAAAATGATGAGTTCTGCGGCTTATCTTTCTCAAAAGGATGGATCCTGATTAGGGAGTTTAAAGATTAAGGAGTTTAAATAGAATTTGTGATGAGTTCCCAGAAGGACGAAATGATTTTAATTTATAAAAATAAAAAAAATAAAGAGAGAAGTCTCGATTAAGATGCAAATGTATTATTAATTGGTATGAGCACCTTTATAATTGATTAGGGGCACCTTATAATTGTTTATGGGCACCTCTATCCACTGGGGCTAACTGAGGGTATTACATCCTGGGAAATGTCCCCGGAGTTAATAGGTGTAATGGGATAACCATAGACATTATCTGGTATGTTACCAGTTATTATTGTTGCACTGTCTGCACTGGCGGTTCCTGAGTTGTAGAGTCCTCCTCCGTTAGTGGCTCGGTTGTTGGTAATTTTTGTATTTATCAGGAATAGAATACCGCCATAATTGTAGATTCCGCCTCCCCATGTAGCGTTTCCATTGGTAAGGGTGAATCCATTTACAGTTAGGGCAAACTGGTTAAATGGTTCCATGGTGGATCCGAATAATCTTATAACACTATTTTTTTGTATTCCATCGATAGTGGTGCTGTCTGGACCTGCTCCAATTAAATAAATATCTTTGTTTATGTACAAGTTTTCATAGTAGGTTCCTGCAGCTACAGATACTGTGCCGTTATCAGTTACTGTGTCTATTGCGTTTTGTATGGTTGCTTTAGGTCCGTTTCCCGTAGCTGGATCGTAAGTAGCTGCTAGACCGTTCCAGGTATCGTTTCCCTGTGTGCTGACATAGATTGTTCCTGCAGCAAAGGATGAGCCCGTAGTAACCGCCGCCACAATGACTATTAATAACAGACATGGCAATGTTCTTTTCCATTTAAAATTTGACTTATTCATTTTCCCGACTCCCTTATAAATGAAGATTTATTTGTGAATTTACTAGTTTTTCTATGTTTAATAAAATTTTGCTTAACTAAGCTTAAATAAATAAAAAAATACTAATCCTTATGCGTTAAAATAGTAAACAAATAATCGATGTGACAAAGTGTGATGCTTTTTGAGGCGGCCTATATATGAGTGAAGAATCTATTCTGATGCATTTAATGTAGTTTACCTATGTAATTAGCTTAATCCAAAATTATCTTTTATTTTTAAAATATTCTTATGTGAATTTTCATAATCCGGTAAAGATAAAAACATCCTTTCATCACCTAAAATAAATAGAATTTTATTTTTTAAAAGTTCAACTTCAATTTCAGAATTTGCAACATTTTTCCAAGCTTCACTCATATTGTATACATAACTTAAGCAAACAAGTCTTTTCCTAGACGGATATTTAACCCAAAATGATTTGTAATTTATTATTGCATCGATTTTTTCTTCCAATAATTTTAAAAATTTAGATTTATCATTTGATAAACATTCTTGTAAATACCATATTACTATATTTAAATAATCAGTGTATATAAGTCCTAATACGATTTTTTCATCTTTAAATCGTTTTTTTAAAAATCTATCCCAATTATTGAAAATTAGTGATCCCATAAATTTTAATAATTCCTTATTTTCTTTTTCTAAAGATTTACCCATGAAAGTCCAGAAATCCAAATTAAACATACGTTCATTGATTCCCATCGATTCTACTAATTTTTCTATTATGGATTTTTTATTTAAATTTGATAAAAACGTACCTGTGCAAATACCTAAATATTTTTTATTCTTAGATTTGCTTAGGAATACAATTCCCTCTATAAGAAAATCTCCATTAGTTATGGTATGTATTCTCTCAAATAAAAGAGAAATTGATTCTATTTTTTCACTGATCAGATTTCCTTCAGATGGAAGATCTTTAAAGATTTGCCTTAAATATTCCAATACTAACCATTTATTGTTTGATAATTTGATCAACTCAAATAATTTATTGTCTAATCTATTTTCTATAGTATTTATGTATTTTACTAATGTAAAAGGTTCATTTATGGATTCTAGAAAATTAAAAAACTTGGATGGTTCTATTAGCAATAATTGAGCTAAAAAACAAATAAAAAAGTTTGGATAGATCCCCTTTCCTCTTTCGACACTTTCTATAAAAAAATAAACACTACTTACATCATCTTTGGTTAAACCAGTTTTATATCTCTTAAAAGCTTCTTTTTCAAAATTGGGGGCGGTTTTGGATACATTAAAACTATCGTCTATGTTATTAAAAGTTTCAAAGACATTTTCATTAATTTTAGAAAATTTCTCTTTACTAACAATTCGACTTAGAAATTCTGGTTTGATTTGTAGATAGTAGAATATAGTTGAAATTGGACAAAGGAAAGTAAAGCTTTTGTCGGAAATCGATTTATTCGCAAAAAATTCATTAATTTTTAACCATTTAGCTAAAAAATTCACATCTTCTTTCACAAAATTTCTATTTTTTAATTTAGGGGCTATCAAAATTAATTGTTTTTCAATGTTCTCTGGAAGAATTTTGGTAGGTATTTCCAAATTAATCAGTTTATTTACGTTATAATTTTCTAAAATTTTTAAGATATTGGAAATATCCTTAAATATCTCTTTTTCAGTGATATTTTCCATTTCTTCTAAAGCATTATCGATCAAATAAGACATATTAATCTTCCCTACATTTCCATAAAATTGAATCCTTTAAATCATCCCAAAGGTCATTAAAAGCATCTAAAATATTTTGAGGATTATTTACTTCCATTAAAATACTATGTTGTACACCTATCTTATTTATAGAAGTTCCTAAGGACCAAACTTTCGGTTTTTCTTTAATAGAAAACGGGAATATTAAAAATCTGTCATGAAATTTCCATCCATAATTCTCTCTTTGACATCTGATTTCTAAGTTTATACCTTCGGAGTTTGAATTGGATTTGAGGATATTTATTTGATTGTTTTTCAAATTTTCAAATTGTTGATCTTCATTGAACACATTTTTCGTTTTTTTTGAAAATGAAGTAATAACTTTCATTTCGGAATTAATGTAAGGACAAAAATAAAGTGTATTTAATAAATCGCTGCTACGAGCAAATGGATCCCATAAATAAACTCCATTTTCGCTGTTCTCTTGTATAATTATTCTTAAATCTTTTAAAGCTTGTTCTCTATTGTTAGAACCTCTGATACCATAAGGAACAAATTTTTTTTCTTCAATTAATTTAATTAAAGAGTCATCATATTTTCTATCGTTTATCCAATCTTTATAACTTTTTTTAAAGGAGTATTCCTTTTTTATGGGCTCTAACTCAATCTTATGCTCATTATTATTGATATTTATGATTCTTATTTTTTTATTTGGATGAGATCCATAGATATTTGAATTTATCTTAAAACCTTTAAGATAATAACCTTTATAATACCATAAAAATAAGCCAGTATTCTTATCTTTAATTATTGTGGTTACTTCCGCATCAACATTTCCACTTTTAATTGTTTTTTCTGCATCTATTATACCTGAATAAATTCCTGAGCCAACAATATCTTTTTCATCATAAGATGAAGAAATCATTTCTATCTCGGGTATTTTTCTTTTCAACAAAGGATGCCATCCTAATTTTAATTTTAAATCCTTCCAATCATTTGAAGCTCTTGTTTCAACAGAAAATAGTGTTATTGGAAATTGGAATATAACATTAAACATTCTATCTTTTAGGAAAAGAAAATCTATCGGCAAGTATTCCAAAATTTTATGACAAATTTTTTTGTATTCATTCTCATTTAAATTTTTGAAAAGGCTTTTTTCCTCCGAAAAGAATTCTATAATAAAAGATCCATTTTCATCATTATTTTTAAGTACATTATTTAATGGTGTGTCGTTATCAATCGAAGGAACAAATTTTTTAGACAAAATTTTAAAATCGTCAACATGAAGATCGTCTTCATCAATATTCCAAATATTAGACTTTACTTCAGTTGTTTTTAACAAATTCTCAAAAATGGATTTGGTTTCATCGATAGTAATACGTTCTCGAGAAATTCCTAAGCTCATATTAGGGTTAATTTTATGAAGTTTCTTTGTTATTTTTTCTCTTTCTAAAATCTCATCACTTTCTTCTAATACGACTAATGTGAAAATATTTAAAAAAGTCTTAGAATTCTGTATCAGAAATATATTGGTGATTTCTGAAGAGTTATAAAATGCAATGTTACCCTTAACTAATAAGGTATTGAAATCGTTTTTAATATCCTCATTTGAATGAGTACCTTCCATAAAATTAATCACACTTTTATTAATATTAAATTTTATGATTATGATTCTTTTAGTTGAGCTTTTTATAACATAGTTAATTCAAGTATATTTCTAAAGGGACGTTTTTTAGGCAAATGAATAGTTTATAAAATTAGATGTGGGATAAATTCAAAATAATCAAAATAACAAATACTAAGATTTTTTTATAGCATTCTATTAGTAAACTACACATATTTAAAAATAATTTAGCCCCTCAGATTTTTCTCATTGAAAGAAGAAATTTAATGTTAGTTTTAAGTGATTGGCAAGTATTTTCTAACTCCTTTCTAAAAATACATTTTTATTTTTATTTTATAATAATTAATGGGCTTTTTAACCGTTAAATTTAAGAATAAATGCTTAAATATGTTTATTTGGTGACATAAATGAAGCATTGCTTAAACTACAGTAAAGAAGACCCAAATTATACCTTGTTGGAAAAAATATTTAAAATTATCGGTTCTAAAAAATCAATAACGAAATAGCGTTCAAAGGGGTAAATAATGGAACATGGACCATAGACTGGATAAATAAATGAATGAAAAGCAGAAAAAGATAATAGTGAAGCTACGCAACTCCATTCTAGGGGTTGGAAGTCATTTTAGAATGAAGTTAAACGAGTATGAAAACATCAGATTTGGTGTTTAACTATGTTTTTGATGTTTTTGATGTTTTCTCATAGTTCCACCACAGTTTGAACACTTAATAAAAGTTCCACCCATCATATCCCTAAATTTTAATCTTTTTTTACAATAAGGACACACGGGCATACCTAATGCTGATGTTATTTTATTAAATACATTATTAAATCTCATTAAAAAATCATTCTTAAATCCATTTAATTGATTTGAAATTGCTGAAAATGTGAATTTATGTTTAGGCCACAAGCTACTTTTAAGTCTTTGAATTTTGGATTGTTTTTTTTCGAAAGTTCTTTCCTTGTTTGTCCCTATAACATCAATATTTTTGCTAAACCTTATTTTACCCCCACAACTACATTTATTAGTAAAATCTCGGGGTGATTCATCAGATTTAAGTTTATAATATCCTCTACATTTATCACAAAGTAAATAACCACTCATTTGAAAACCTTCATAATCCCTCATAATATTAATAGGATTGTATTAATGGAACTATTCCTGATTGGAGGTAAATATAATTATATTTAATCCATTTAACATTATTTAATCACTTTAACATATTAATTCTTTTAAACTGACAAAGTATCTAAACTCAACAAAATTTAAATAGTTATGCACAAATTACACACAAATTATACTCGAATATAACTTCTGAATAGCGGATATCTGTGTTTTTGTCTTAAAAAAATGGAATAAGTATTAGGTGGTAGTATTATTTATTTAAAACTGAAAAGCGAAACCTGCTTCCCATCATCTTTGGATTCGGCCTTTCCAGAATCACTTTTATCCTTGGATGTAGTTTTTGAAGAGTTATCTTTCTTATTTTTTACTTTATCCTGGGATTTGGTATCTTTGAGAATGCCTTTTTTTCCCACTTCTTTAGAATTCTTAGAATCATTGGAAATATTTTTAGAAGATTTGTCTACGGATTCTGTGGCCTTTTTAGAAGTCTTTTTCGGTGTAGTTTTAGTTTTAGGAGTTTTAGGAACCTTCTTCACTTTCCTCTTTTTAATCTTCCTGCTCCGGAACTGTTTAACTTCTGCATCCTCCAGGTCGAAGTAGTCTGCCAGATCTCTAGCCAAGTCATCTCCCTCAAACATGATCTCAAAGTAGGGGAAGTATTCAATGGCCACCTTCCGGGATGTGTGAAGTTTGGCTCCGATCTTGGTTGCTACCCTGTCTCTAAGGTCCCTTTTGGCCCGATTTTTGGATAGTTTACTGTAAAAGGTTGAGCTGGTGTATCTGCTGAATTTTTTGTAGGTCTCATCCTTGGCCAGGGCCACTCCCACGCCCATGAGGTCGTAGGTGTACTTCCAGTAACCATAGTGTCGTGTGTGGAAGGCTCTTCCCAGGTACACATCAGCTTCCGCCACTGCATTATATGCCTTTTCAATCTCCTCTGGTTTTTCATACTCCCGGGGAATGTTCTCGGTTATCTGTTCTAGGATGAAGCCAGGATCTGCCTCCAGGCGAAGGGAATCTTTGATCCGTTTGGGGTTCTTACTTTTAAGCACAGTTCGCACTGAGTCGAAGATGTTGTTAATATCATCTTTTTGGGATATGATCTTTAAATCATCTGAGCTGATTGAGTCTTTACCCTGGGCAATTACCTGCAGATCGTTAATGGCAGATCGCAGATCCCCACGTGATCTTTTGGCCAGTGTACGGAGAACGTGTTCATCAAAATCGACCCCTTCCTTGATACAGATTCTCTTTAAAAGAGCAACAATGGAGTTGGTGTGCACCTTGTTGATTTTTATAAGTTGACATTTGGATTTAAGGCTCTGTATACGTTTACTGTAGAGGTCGTTGGCCATCATGATCATAGGGTGATGACCCTCCTTGATGATCTTGTTTATGGCCCGTATACCACCACGGTCCTCATTTCCATGGAGTCCATCCACTTCATCCAGGATTATGAGTTTACGTCCGCCCTGACCAAAGAGGGAGACAGAAGCTGATGCCTCGCCGATGGTGTTCATAATTATATCGTAGGATCTTTTATCACTGGCATTGAGTTCTATGTGATCTGAGAACTCACCGGCCACCAGATGGGCCAAGGTGGTTTTTCCAGTGCCCGGTGGCCCTACCAGAAGCAGGCACTTCTGGGGCTCGCCATGATCCCAGCTTTCCAGCCAGTTTTCAATCTCTTCAATGGCTTTCTTATTCCCCAGAACATCCTTCATGGTCTGGGGACTGTACTTCTCAGTCCACAACATCTAATCTGCCTTTTCCTTTGGTAAGAATTTGGTTAAAAGAGCTTCTAATTGTATTCGGGGGTTGGCACCTTCCCTTATTCTGAAATCGTACTCTCCTATGTGCTCCACCAGTCTAATGTAATCCTCACTTCCAATAAGGTCATCCATGGCCATTTTGGAGACTTCCTGGTAAACCTGGGTTACCATATCTTCTCCACTGGTCCCCTGAACCACCATAACCTCCCTTAGAAGGTCACGGGCGCCCATGAAATCACCATCCAGTGCCAGGTTAACAATCCGGCGCACATCTTTCGGTTTGGCCTTTGAAACCACATCGTGAACAGTTTCTTCATTTACTTCCTCACCCATGGATGCAGTGGATTGCAGGATGTTAACTGCCCGACGCATATCTCCTTCGGCGAAATAAACTATGCTTTCAAGAGTCCCTGGAGCATAATTAACGTTTTCTGCTTTGGCGATTATTTCCAGTCTCTTTATGACCTGGTGACCCTTAATGGGTGCGAATCTGAATATGGCACACCTGGATTGGATGGGGTCGATGATCTTGGATGAGTAGTTACAGGAAAGGATGAATGAGGATGTTTTGGTGTACATCTCCATCTCCCGGCGCAGTGCGTGCTGGGCATCCTTGGTCATATTATCCACTTCATCTAGGAATATGATCCTGAATGGTGCACCCATTGCCTTTAACCGGCAGAAGCTTTTAATATCCTTACGCACAGTTTCGATACCCCTGGCATCAGAGGCGTTGAGTTCCAGGAAGTTCTGCTTCCAGTATTCACCCAGCATGGCCTTGGCCAGTGCAATGGCAGTGGTGGTTTTTCCCACTCCTGCCGGGCCGGTGAACATGAGGTTAGGCATGTTCGCTTCGTTAATGTACTGTTTGAGTCTTTGTATAATGTGATCTTGACCCACAACCTCATCCAGAGTTTGTGGTCGGTATTTCTCCACCCATGGTCCGTTCATGATTATCACCGTTTTTTTATTTCTAATATTTTTGTGAATGTAATATGATTATTGGTATGTAACTGTTATTTTAAAAAGTTTTAAAATTTGAATATAATCTGGTTATTTATATATTCCATGGTCAAATTTTACTTTATTTTTTTAAAAAATTAATAACAATATTTAAAAAATGTTATAATTAGTTATCATTAGTTTATTGGTTAAAAAAAGATAATTAAATTTAAAATATATATTTTATAGGTTATTTTTATAGGTTATCAGGACTTTTTATAGGTTATCTGGAGGCCTATTAGAAATTTCCATATTTATGTGAATAAATGGGCAATTTCTGGATGCATGCTTTTTTTGATGTTAAGCTGATCCATGGCCTTACCATAGGATTTTTTAATTTCCATGAATTCTGGTCTTACCATGGCCCTGAATGCCTCGTAACCCATTACCCTTCCATAGTTTTCGGTTATGACTTCGATCATGCGATTGAAATCCTGGATGAATATTTCTTCACGCTCCTGGAGAGGTATTGCTTCAGCGTTTTTCTTTATCTGGGTAAAGTCAATGGTGGCGTTGCTTTTGAGATCAACATTTTCCAGGAGTCTCCTGCATTTTTCAAAGGGCAAGAATTTTTTGGTTAGTCCTCTGGCTGGAGCAACTCCCATGATCTTGGCAGCTCCCATGGACATGGCCAGGAATATGGATTCGTAAATGTTTAATATAAGTTCTGCACGTTTTTCAGGATCTTCAGGGATTTCAACATCCGTTGGTAGTGAAGGGAATGAAATAGGTGGTCTGACTGTGGGTATGCTTGGTTTTACCTCTTCAGGTTCAGTTTCAGCAACTTCAATTTCAGTTTCCATTTCTAATTCTTCTACTTTTAATTCTTCTATCTTATCTGATCCCGTTAATTCTCCAGTTTCAACTTCGCTCTTAACTTCAGTTTCAAGTTCAGCTTTTACATCAGTTTCAAGTTCAGTTTCAATACCTACTGGTGGTTCTTCAGGAACTGCAGGTTCATTTACCTCAGCAAGGGGTTCTGCAGTTATTTTTTTGGCTTTTTCCAAAACAGGTTCTAAGACAGGTTCATCCGCTGATTCTGAAAGAGTTTCCAAAGGTAGATCTTCAGCAGTTTTTTCATCTGCAACAACCGTTTCAATTGGGGGTTCTTTTGTTGCAGTTGTTTCAGGTAACTGTTCCTCTGTTGTAACAGGTGTTGTGGGTATTTCTTCAACTGGCACTTCTTTGGGGATTGAAATTTCTTCTACTATGGTTTCTTTTGGAACTTCTAATTCAAGGTCATGGGTTACTTCATGGATTTTCTGGGATGCTCTTTTGGCATTCACCAGCACCATGCCCACATTAGCTGAGCCCTGCATTAAAATGATTAAATGCACCTTTTCCAAACCTAAAAAAAGAGCTTTACCTCCAGATGACTCCACTAATACTCTTTCCATTTCTCCCTGGCCTGATGAGTTTAACAGCCTTAGGGAGGAGCTGGAAATAACTTGGGACATGGGGCCGAAAAGGTTTATATCAACATCAACCCGTAAGTTGTGGTGTAATATCCGTCCATCACTGGCCACAATAAGGATACCCTCCACATCGGGGGTTTTATCCAGGTCCACGGTGGCCTTTTCCAGTTGCATCTTCAAATGGGTGTCAGTCATTGGATCACTAGACTTAGTAAGAAAACTTAATACTATAAAATATTCTTACTCTATCTTTTTATTATGCTTATCGTTTTTTACTAAGGCGGGGGAAATAGTGCTATGGTTTGTATTGATTAAAACATATTCACATTTCTAAGGATATAAAAGCTGTAATAATGTTAATAAGGTTGTAATAATGTTAATAAGCAATGGAAATCATTTATTTTACTTAATTCTTATTTGTATAATGAAATAGACGGAAAGTGGTCTTTTAATGTTATTTTTATAAATTATAATACACAGAAGTGTGTTGATTCACTGATAGTAATCCTAGCTATAATTCAACTTGAAGATAGTAAATTTTAGAAAAATTCGTCTAATCTGGAATTAATTTGATTAAGAGTCCTAATTTAGAATGAGTGAAATTAAAAAAATAAGAATGTTGAGGTTTTTAAAAATAACCTCAGAGTAAGTGTTTTTTCAGAAGTTGACCTTCGCTGTCGTAGATGTCCACTGCGAGTGGTGAACTTCCATCAATAGCATGGGTTGCACAGGAAAGACAGGGGTCGTATGCCCTTACAATCATTTCCAGTCTGTTTTTAAGCCCTTCAGAAACTTCTTCACCATGTATCATCTGTTTAGCGGTTTCCCGAACTCCAATATCCATGGATAGGTTGTTCTGACCGGTAGAAACAATCAAGTTAGCCCGGTTAATGAATCCTCCTGCATCTGTTTCATAGTCGTGAATTAGGATTCCTCGGGTAGCTTCAATCATACCCACTCCCCTTTTGGTTTCACTGGATTTTTTGGCTTCATCCCTGGTTATTAATGGTTCTGAAAGGTTCTGACGCAGGTCAGTGCCGGTTATGCTGTCGTCTTCTAAAAGTTCCACAGCTCTTTCAGCAGCATACATCAACTCTATTAAACGGGCGTAATGGTACAGAAGTGCGTTTTGAGCAATTCCATACTGGTCCTTGTATTCACCATACAGAGCTGAAGCTTTTTCAGTGGGTATGGTATCTGCCACATTCAGCCGGGCCAGTGGACCCACGCGGTAGTTACCTTCAGGGAATCCTATCTGTTTCAGGTAGGGGAATTTCAGGTAGGACCATGGTTGAACTTTTTCTTCAATGTAGTCTAGGTAATCAGAGGCTGCAAATTCATAAACCTGGTTACCGGATTTATCAATGATCTTGGCTGGTCCGTCGTAGAACTCGATGGAACCACCATTGCTTAACGCTCCGAAGTGACTTTCAACAGGACCTAAAGCTTCGATAGCTTCACTGTACTGGGCGAATAATGGTTTGGCTACTTCAACACCCTGTTCTATCAGGCCTATTGCATCTTTAGATTTGGATAATAGTTGAGCTTGTTGTTCGGATGTTATGCCTCTGGATTGTCCTCCAGGTATTGCAGTTACCGGGCTTATGGGTTTTCCACCCACAATTCCTGTAATTTCCTGCCCTATTTTCCGGGTTTTTATGGCCATCATTGCCAGGTCAGGATTGCTTTTCAGGATTCCTATCACGTTTCGCATTGCAGGGTCTGAATCAGGACCCATAACCAGGTCCGGGGCACCCAGGAAGTAGAAGTGGAGTGAATGGGAGTGTATGTACTGTCCCAGGAGCATGAGTTCCCTTAGTTTTTTAGCTGTTTCTGGCACTTCCAGTCCGAAAACCATATCGGTGGCTTTGGCCGCTGCCAGGTGGTGTGCTGTCTGGCATATACCACATATACGTGGTGTGATTCTGGGTGCTTCTTCTACAGCAGCACCTTCCAGGAATTTTTCAAATCCCCTGATTTCCATAACATGGAAGTGGGCATCGGCCACGTTCCCGGCATCATCCACCTGAACTGTGATCTTGGCGTGACCCTCTATCCTGCTTACAGGGCTAATTTCGATATTTTTCATAGTATCACCATTTTATCTTGACTTCACTTTTTAACCAGTTGGGGGATGAGTGAAACCTGTTTATCCTCCATGGTAGTACTTCCAATTACGAATCCGTAGATAACATGGCCAATGTCATAAAGCTGTTTTTCCACGTCTTTTTCTGGCATCTTGGAAAGGTGAGCTATTCTTTTGATGACTCCGTTGTAGATATCATGGCTGGGTTCCCTTAAAACATCAAGGGAAGGCCCTCCACAGCCGTGACAGGGGATTCCTGCTTCTGTACAGAGACCACCGCAGCGGCCTAGAGTCACTGACCCTAAACAAACGTATCCCTGACTCAGGAAACATTTACCTGGTTCAGGGGTGCCTTCGATTCTGCGGTGTATTGTATCAAACTCGACGTGTTCCATTTCCCGCTGGCAATCAGCACAGACACTTTTTTTAGGAACATCAGGAGCTTCGTCGTTTACAAGTGGAATGAGTATGTCGTGTGTGAGTTGTTCTTTGGGTGGGCAGCCCGGTATGAATCCATCGATTCGGGTGAAGTCGGCTGCAGGGTGGACGATGCTTAAAAGTTCAGGAACCACTTCATTGGGAAGGGGTGCAGATACGGTACTGGGGTTGTCAGAGTATGTACGTGATGTGACCTCTTCAGAGGTGTAAAGATCAGCCATACCAGTTATACCACCGTAACAGGCACAGGTTCCATAGGCAATGAGGTACTTGGATTTTTCTCGGAGTTCTTCCAGCCTCTCCTTGTTTTCAACGTTTCGAACGGAACCAGAGACAATGGCAATGTCTATATCATCAGGAACTTCCTTAACATCCATAAGAACTGGTGCATAGACTATTTCGGCTTGATTCAGTAGTGTTGCCAGATCTTCATGAAGGTCAAGTATGGAAATTTCACACCCTGAGCAGCTGGCCAGGGTTTCTAATGCTATTTTAACCATTATTTACCACCCCATTTGATGGTGAGGGTTTTAAGGCATGCGTTGGGGCCTACGTGGTCCACGTCAACTTTTCCTTTGATGCCCATAACTTCTTCCACTGCTCCAACCATGTAACCATATAATAGGTAACATAATGGTCCTTTTTGAGGTAAACCTGTTCTTCGGAGGGTTTGCCTGACAACGCAGTCCATGAAGAGAAGTTTTACTACAGTTTCATCTCCTTTTTCAATGGTGTAATTTTCCTGTCCGGTTGGTTTCCACATTCTATAGTAGAATTCATGCCCCAGAACTTCGCCCATTTCATCCATGGCCTGTTCCAGGTTGTCGGTTTTTTCCATCATTTTCGCTGCATCGTGTCCCATGCGTTTGCCTGCCTGGTAAACAATGGCGTTTGCACCCCGCCCTGAAACCTGTTCCAGGGCACTGGACATGGATCCCATGAATTTCATCAGCACGTGTAGTGCATCTTCATAGTCATCCAGATCTCCACCAGTTTCTTTGGGAATTAATTCAGGTTTAAATGTGCCTGTAACTTCTTGTATTGCCATTTTTAATCCCTCAAATGATTCGTTCTAATACGTCGTTTACCCTACGGTCGATGTACAGACGTTTGGCCACGTGGATGTTTTTGTGGGTCATGGCCTGGGCAGGGCAGATTTCATGGCAGGAGAGGCATGCCATACAGTCATCGGCATTGACCACTTCTGTTTTCCATTTTTCCTCATTCATTTTGTACACGTCATTGGGGCAGTCATCCACACAGGATCCACATCCAACACATGCATCTTCGTCTACTAGGATTTCAACCATTTTAACTCCTCTTTCTCCTATTTATTAGACCATCATGTTCTTTTTACCTTCCAAAATCTCCTTTTTTAGGTGAACGTTATGTATATAATGTCTCATTCTCACTAATAAGTGTTATAACTACACATCAGGATGATCATAAATATTCTTTAATAATATTAATATTAATCACTAATAAGTATTGTGTAATCGAATGTTCTGAGGTTAATTTTATTTAAAGTAACAACTGAATCCTTTATTTCTTATTTATTTTGGTTTTAACAAGTTTTATTAAAATATAACTCCGTTATAATAATTTTTTTAACTTTGGTGTTATTAGTGAGGTAATACTGGTTAAATAAAATTCTTTACCAATAATGGTGATTAATCAGGATATTTAGTTATAAGTTACTACTGGATACCATTTTAAAGTGAGTAATCCATGCAGCTTGCTTTTTACCTGGGGGGTAACAAGTCACAATTAATAAACGTGCCTGTCCTTCCTGTGAAAATCGAATAGGGTTGGTTTTGTAATCCCAGCGTATGTCATCTCCATTGGAAGTGACTTCATAGACATATTTCTTTCGCTGGGTGAAATCCTTGATAATGGCCTGGTCTCCGGGTTCCAGGGATGCTATGTTAGTAAATAATCCTGAATATGTAGTTCTATGGCCTAAAATGCCACATTCTCCGGGTTTACCTGGCATTACACTTTCAGGATAATGATAAACAGCGTTATAAGCGTTTACAGTGTCAGATCGAATGGTTGCATTCACGTTAAGTTTGGGAATGGTTAACTGAGCATTGATACGTGAAGCGGTGAGATCAGTTGGATCCAGTGCATTCACCGGGTTGCTCATTTTTTCCTGATAGTCTTTAACACTTTTCTGGGCTTTGGTAACGTTCTGCATCTGTTCGTAACCAGCTATGGCTATGCTTGCTGCCAGCGTGACACACGCCAATATTATCAGAATGGAAAAAATCTTATATTTGGACATTTAACTAAAATATCTTAGATATTTTTCACAAGACATCTTTAGATCTTCATTAAATCTTAGATCTTCATTAAATCTTAGATCTTCCTAAGATATCTTCTTCACGATACCTCTTCAGCAACCAGAAGTCTCTTAACTTTCAGGGCTAGCTGGCTTCGGTAGGTTGCTACTTCCCATGGATCATTGATCCAGACATTCAAAGTAGCTTTAATACCGGTATCTGTCATTTCTTTTATAAGCACATTTGGTTTTGGCTCAGGAAGTGCCCATTTGCAATTAGATGCAACTTCCACCAGAGAGTTAACTGTCTGTTCCAGTTCCAGTTCATAGGGGATGTTAACATCCAATCCAACTCTACGGGTTTCCTGAGCAGTGGAATTAATATAAGCACCCTTGGAAAAGGTTGAATTGGGGATGGTTATAAGTTTATTATCCACAGTTTTGATGGTGGTAACTCTGAAACCGAGTTTAACCACTTTACCGCTTTGACCTGATATTTCGATGATGTCTCCCACTTTAAAACTTTTATCTGCCAGTATGAATATGCCGGCGATGAAGTTGGAAAGGGTGTCCCTGGCGGCGAAACCAACTGCTATACCCACAATACCAAAGCTGATGATTAGGGAGTTTATATTCACTCCAATTTCATTTAAAGCAAGGGTTAAGGTCAGGGCAATTATGGAGTACTTGATGATCTCATTTAAGACCTGAATCAGAGTAGGTTCTAAACTAAATCGCGTTCCAGTTCTCTTAACAATGTAAATAGTCCATTTGATAATGATAAATGCGGCTATAAAAATTATGGCAATTTTTATCAGATCAAGGTACAGGGGGTCAGTGTTGGGCATGATGATCCATCTCTATACTTAGGTGGTTGTCTTTTAAATTATGGCACTTTAAATTATGGTGATCTCCCTTTTTATAAAATTTCATGACGTTCCACCTCTATACTCATAAAATCCTCAGCCACCATTACTTTACTGAATACATGGCTTGCTTCTGTTCTTAAAGCATCACTATCCCGGTAACGGGTGCTTAGGTGAGTGAGAATTAATTCAGACACTTCTGCTTCTTTAGCAACCATTGCTGCATGGGTGGTGGTGGAATGTCCATTTTCAAGAGCTTTTGATTCCTGTGCTGATTCATAGGTTGATTCATGTATCAGAACATCGGCATGGGAGGCAAATTGAACCATTTCTGGGCAGGGTTTAGTATCCCCCGAGTAAACTATTTTTCTTCCCTTCCTTTCTGCCCCAAGAACCTGTTCTGGTTCTATCAGGGTTCCATCTACCTCCACAGGGATGCCTTTTTGCAGTTTCCCGAAATCTGGTCCTGGTTTCAATCCCAGTCTGATGGCTTTTTCCCGGAGGAATTTGGGGGATCTTTTTTCTTCAACTGAGTAAGCCAAGTTAAGGACAGAATGATGGGTGGGACAGCATTCAATGATATATTTCTCTGTCTGGAGAACAGTACCTTCGGTTACTTCATAAGCATGTATGGGGAATGACAGAGCATAGTAACCCAGATTTTTAATATTTTCAACGGTTTTTATCATTCCTTCCGGCCCGTAGATGTGTAAAGCTTCCTCCCTGCCTCTGAAGGCCATGGACTGGATCATGCCGGGTAGTCCCAGGAAGTGGTCACCATGGAGGTGGGTGATGAAGATATGATCCACCTTCATGGGGCTCAGTTTAATCCGAGCCATTTGACGCTGAGTTCCTTCACCGCAATCAAAGAGCATTACCTCTCCAAAGGCCTTTAAGGCAATGGAGGAATGATTTCGTTTAGTGGTGGGGAGTGCGGATGAGGTTCCTAAAAATATTAATTCCATAATTGATTCACCTAATATGATTAATTTATTAATGAACTAAGCTTAAATCGTTACTTAGCTCAAAATATTATTTTAATTGATGATTTTTATGCTTGATGATTTTTCTTACATTTAATAGTCCATTTACTTAATGACTGGTGTAAGTCTATTCTTGTATTATTATTCTATCATTTCCCAGTTGTCCTTTTTCATGTTGTCCTTTTAGTTGTAAGATATGAAGTTAGTTGCAGGACAATTAAAGTGAAGATGATTTTTTTTAACTTTAGATTAGTTTCCTGGTGAAAATTTATATTCCTCATTCAATATAAACCAGAACAAAGATATTTTTAGTAATTTTTGTAGTAATAGTTTCTAATGAGTAATAGTTTTTTAAGCAAAATTATAGGGGTGCGATCATGAGGCAGGACCTAGCTAAGATGGTTTATGAAGATATTGGTTTTGAGGATATAACCACCCGTGCATTGATACCCCCGGGATTACAGGTTAGGGGTCAGATCATAGGCAGAGAAGAGGGGATAATTGCTGGAGTTGAACTGGCAGTAGCTATTTTCACCGAGTTTGCAGTGGAAACAGAAATATTGGTGGGGGATGGTGAAAAAATAGAGCCGGACCAGATCGTCATGAAGATATCCGGTGATCCTCGTAGCATTCTCAGCGTGGAAAGAACCGTGCTTAACCTCCTGATGCGCATGAGTGGCATTGCCACACTCACTGCTAATGTTATTAAAATGGTTCGCAGTGTTAATCCTGATGTTATAGTGGCTGGAACTCGTAAAACAACCCCCGGACTCCAGTTTTTTGAGAAAAATGCCATAAGATCTGGTGGAGGCGATACCCATCGCTACCGGCTGGATGATAGTGTGCTTATAAAGGATAATCACCTGGCCCTGGTGGGTGGAGTGGCTGAGGCAATATCCCGCGCCAGAAAATATGTCAGTTTCACCAAAAAAATTGAAATAGAGGTAGAAACCCTGGAAGAAGCCCTGCAAGCTGCTAATGCCGGAGCAGATATTATAATGTTGGATAATATGGATTCGGATAGTGTTATAACTGTTTTAAAGGCTCTTGAAGATGGAAACCTCCGTGGTAATGTGATAATTGAAGTTTCAGGTGGTATCAATTCAGATAACATACTCCAGTTTGCAAAGACAGGGGTGGATGTGATCTCCACGGGATACATCACGCATTCTGCAAGATCATTGGACTTAAGTTTAGACTTAGATAAAATACATTAAGCATTATATTACCTGACGGATTAATGTCTGGGGATTATATAATATTAGTAGAAATTTTTATTTTACCTTCAATTATTGTTATGGTGTAAGGGGAGATCATCATAAATTTTACACGTAACCTGTCATTTAAACAATACTTTTATATAAGGCCATTTACATAGCATTTAATGGAATATAAAGAATTTAAATCTAAAGAATTAGGAGATTTTTCATGTACGACGAAAGAGAAGACGAATTTAACGAAGAAACTATTCCCTCTAATGAAGAAATTATTCCGGAAGAGACAGAGGAAATTATTGACTCAGAAGAAGCAGTTGAGTCCGATGAAACTACTGAGGAAGACTCTGACAACGAAGAAGACGAAGAAGGAGAAAGTCTGCCTTTTGCCAAAGCAGAAGTCGTACGTTTGATGAAGCAGAACCTTGACCGGGACAAGATGATCAGGGAAAGAGTTAAAGTGGAGATGAACAAATTTCTGGGAGAAGTACTGGAGAAGGTCTGTGAGCAGCTCAATGAATATCCCTACACCACCATTGAATACGAAATGCTCAAAGAATCCATATACCCTTATCAGAACATTGAAAGGATCAATGAAGAGAAAAAGAGGATATTAATGCACTTGCACGCCATCAAAGCAGACTGCGATGCGCTGTCAATGGATGTCAAAAAGACGCTTAAACTCAAAGATGTGCATGAAGAAGAGGAAGATCCAGCTTTCATGGATTATTAAAACTCTTTAGTTGTAAATCTTAAATTAAAATTTTAAAATTATTTTTTTTTATTTTTGAGGATTATTTTGAGTTAAACTGCTAATCTTAGGTTATCATCTTTTGGTTTATTCGGCCCCTATTACTTATCTTCGTTCATTTCCAGTTCATCATTTTCAAAGGTGGTAAAACCAGTTTTTAGATTTTTAATCTCTTCCACAGTCAATTCACTCTTAACTGCAGCATCATCCATGACGATACTGTGACCAAAGGGGTCTTCTAATACTAGGGTAACTTCTTTTTGACCATTTTTCACTCTTTCAATATCTTCCAGTATTTGGACTGCGTTTTGTTTCACATGGTCCTCTTCGGCCCATGATAAGGCAGTTTTGACTGCTTTTTCAAAACGGTTCAATACTCCTTCTACATTGGAAACGTATCCCTGGGATTGTGGTCCGGGTTCCACCTTAAGCCCTATTTCAGGTATGGTAATGGTGGTTGACTGTGATTTAACAACCCTTGCGTTTAAATTATCATTCCTAACAAGTAAGGTGTACTTAACCGGTTCTTTCTGGTCAATACAGATGGTATCGGCATGTTTGTAGCCGCATTCACTGCATAAAAGGGTTGATTCCATGATTTCCCCAAAGTAAGGGATTATTTCGGTTTTGGTAGTGACTTCCATACTTTGACTTGTATTGCATATGGGACAGTCAGCAAACATTTTGCTCAATTTTACGACTCCTAATATTAATTATTTTAATCTGTAGTTTAATAGTTTTAATCAGTACTTTTAATTATCTTAAGGGGTATATTTTTTGATTAATATCTTTTATAATTCCTAATATCCTTTATAATTCCTCTTTCAATCCTTATTAAACTTAAAAAATAGAATCAATGTGATAATCAATGTAATCTAAGATATGTGTAATATACAAGTGTAATGCCCTACCTGGTTGAATATAGTTACCAATATAGGTGAATGATAAGTTTGGTGAATGATAAATTTAATTATATAATATTAATATTATTAATATATTTTAATCTATTTTTTTATAATCTTGTTATATCGTAATATTTTTAGTTGGTATTTTTAGCTGGATTCACTATTTGTAAAAATATTAATTTTATTAGTTTAGTAAAAAAAATTATTTAGTGGAAAATTATTTTTATTTTTTCTCTTCTTGGTCAAATTGGTAGAGCAGTCCTTTTTCGTCCAGTTCTTTGATCATGGCCTCAAGACTTTCTTCATCTGGTGCGCAGACTTTGTGACGGTGAACGTTTCCAGAAAGTTCATAGAGTCCTTCCAGATCTTTTTTACGTTTAGGGTTCTCCTGGAGAAGTTTAATGAAACGTTTTGCCTCAGACGGGTCATACACATTAACTTTTCTCTTCAGGGGTTCGCCAAAACCAGGGAGGAAGTAGGAAACATCCATTATACGGCCTTCATATTTGTTGAGGATGATATCAGTCTCCAATTCCAACTGATCAACTGAATGGCGGAATATCATCTCTTTACAGATCTCTTTAATCAGAGTGAGCATCCGTTTCTTGGTTTCGTTAATGCCGAGATTGTTGATAACAGGGATGCGATGTTCTAGGGCTTGTTTAACCAGATAATTGTTAATTATACGGTTTTCTTTGAAATACTCCAGGTGTTTTCCGCCACGCTTTATCTTCATGGCCCTTTTAACGAATCTTTCTTTATGTACATCCTCGTCGGCAGTTAGTACAAAAAAGTGGATGTTAGCATCTTCTTTAAACTTATCTATATCTAAAAATCCCGGAACTAGATGTACTCCTTCAATTACCAGATCATCATAGTCATCAACTGCCCTTTTTATAACCTTTTCAATTGCAGGTATGACGAAAGAAGCGTGCTCTTCAAAACCAGCACTTATTAAACTGGCACTATTGCCATCAAATCGTTGCTTGTCCCTTAGGGTTACATAAGCATCGAATGAAGATTTGTGAAGAGCTGGTGCATAATCAGGACCAATGATCCCCCTTACTATCTCCCTTATGAAGTCGGTTTCAATCAGATGCTTAATACCCAGCTCTTTAGCTAACTCAGAAGCGATGGTTGATTTTCCAATCCCCGATGCACTTCCAATGAGTATAACGTAAGGTTTTCTCAAGAGTGCTACCTCCCGTATTATTTAATGGGTTTTCAGTTGATTTTTACTAAAATCATTCGTTATATGCGTTTTTTTGGAGCAAATAAACAATGATAACTATGCAGATGATAACACATGATCTAACTTTTCAAATTCCTCATAATGCCATTTAAGTTAGGAATTCAATTACTCGTTCAGCGCTACGACGCATTTCGATCCTGATGAGACCAAGGTTAATATCTACGTCTGCAATCACTACCAGTATACCTTCACCAGCATCGATCATCAGGGTTTTACCTTTACTACCCTCAATCATCACCTGTTGAAGCGGGTCATGTTTCATTTCCTCTGCGGAACGTTCTGCGGTACCAAAAACAGCTGAAGCCATCGCAGCCACTAATTCAGAATCAATGTCTGTTGGAACTTCGCTTTCTATTATCAAACCGTCTTTCCCGACCACTAAAGATCCGCTTACCCCATTTATCCGTCCTAAATCTTTAAGTATTCTTTCTATCATAATCTGCCTCCACAATAGAATTTACATGCTACCTAAAGTATATATCTTGGTTTGACATTTATTAAATAAATAAGTAATGTAATATTTCACCTATTTCATCAAATTTAAGAGGAGTGATCTTTTGTATTTTGTAACTTCTGTTGGGGACTTGCAAGAACTTAACCCATTTATAATCATCGGATGCGGTGGAGGTGGGGAAAAATTCTCTAATTTCAGCGGAATAGAATCCGTTGGTTTCATAGATGATAATAAAGAGAAACAGGGTCAAACATTTTGTAATAATATTATTTCGTCCAGTTTAGCTGAAGTGGTGGGTAATACTGATGCCCGTAGTGTGGCCATAATGCTGCCTATTGGTGCGGAAGGATCTGCCCTTAAGTACGCGGTTCAAGCTATTGATTTAGGAATGAATGTGGTCTGTTCTTTCAGATCACTCCCATTACATAGTAATCAATCTTTACTGGCCTTTGCAAAGTCTAAAGGTGTTCAGTTAAAAGAAATAAGTCCACGCCTTGATGTTATAAGATCAGTATTTGGTACTGCCCCTGAATGTTGTACTGAAGTCCTCCCAAAACTTGATTATAAACCGGAAACACCGGTGGTTTTTGTGGGAGGCACATCTCAGGAATGTGGGAAACGAACCACCACACGTATCCTGGGAAAAACAGCAAAAGAGATGGGATTAAATCCAGGAATTATATCCACGGATGAAATGGGCTTGGAACAACCAGCTGACCTGAATTTCCGTGCAGGTAGCTTGTCAGTAATGGATGTTGCCTCTGCAGTAATGGGGAGCATAAAATATGTTGAGGAAGAAAAAAGCCCGGACATTATATTTGTAGAAGGACAGTCCAGTCTTACTGAAAGGGGAAACCCACACCCCAGGGGATTATCCGCAGCCATACTTGTAGGAGCACAACCCGATGCCACCATTGTCTGTCACAGGTTTAACCATCCCTACCGCCAACCAGTGGGAATTACAGAAGAGATCCGGGCCATAGAAGCCGTGGAACCCACCAAAGTAGTGGGGATATCTCTAAATTTAAGGAATTTCACTGGGGATAAATCCAAAGCCCTTTTCTCAGAGTGTCAGGAAAAATATGGCCTTCCTGCTGCTGACATTTATCAGGGTGGAGCGTCAATATTATTAGATGCCATAATTGAATATACAGCTATAGGGGACGTTGAAAAATGAAGGACATCATGGATTACTTGAAGAAAAATCTTGGCTTGGAAGAAGAGGAAGGGAAAGAGGATCAGGAAACCATCATAGTCCCTGAGCACTCATTCTATGAGATAGTTTTAATGAAGGTCCACAACCTCGATGAATTTGATTATGCCCTGGCCCAGGTTTTAGAGGAAAAAAATCCAATTATTATGGACATCAGTATCCTGGAAAAGAATTCTCCGGATGATTTCAAACTAGCCGGAGAAAAATTAAAGGCATTCCGCGATAATGATGGGGGAGAAGCTATCTTATTATGTAAAAATGGTAGGAATATTATAATAGTTACTCCTGCAGAAATAAAACTGATCCGAAAGTAAATATAAACAAGAAAGATGCAATACCAATATTATATTTATTTGAGATTAGAGTATAATTTATTATAAGAATTTGTTAAGGAATTATGGGATATTAGTAAGGATATGGGGAGATGTATACATGGAAATGCCCATAACCAAACCGTCTATGGTTTCATATGCTGACGAGCTGGATTTCTCGAAATTAATGAAAGATCTAGCCAAGGATCATAAAAACGGGTTTATTAGGGTTACTTCACGTTCAGAAGAAGGATATATTCTTTATAAAGATGGAAAACAGGTAGCTGCTTCCTATGATAGATTTTCTAAGATAGAAGCACTGGAAAAAATAAATTCTGCCCTAGGAAATAAAAATACACTGATTGAAGTCTTTGATGTAGGACCCTCTCAAGTGGACTATCTACTGGATCTCAACAAACCATACACCATCGATGAGGATTCTAATGTTTACGATGTAATCGGTGAACTGAAAAAGACAGCAACTGAAACTCCTCCTGAAGAGGAATTAAAACCGGAAGTTACTGAATCAAGTAAAGTTGAATCTGTTGATAATTCATCTGAAGATTCGGTGTCGGTTGAAAAAGTAACTGAACCACCAGTTGCTGATGAAAAAGTAGATCTATCTTTAAAGGAGGATTCATCTTCAAATGAACCTATTAAAGAACCAAAAAAGGATGAAAATCTAGGATCTTCTCAGGCTTCTGTTGATGTGGATGAATCTATTGAAAGGGCACCAGTTGAGAAAGCAGATGAATCATCTGTAGCTGATAAGCTGGAAAAATCCTTAAATAAGCCTCTGAAAGAACCTGAAAAGGGTGTGGGGGCAGAATCTTCTCCTGCTTCTGTTGAGATGGGTGGTGATGATTTACCATCAGCTGAGAAAGTTGCTGAGCCGCCTGTGGTTGATAAAAAGGTAGAACCATCTTTGAATAAAATTGAGCTGGAAGCAGAGTCATCTGAAATTCCAAAAGCTGATGAAATTGAAGAGAAGCCTGTTGATCGTTCGGAACTTCTAAAAAAGTATGGTATTAAAGATGTTCAGGATGACGACGTGGAAAACCTGTTACAATCCTATAAGGGCGGTATCATCGATGATGATGACGTGGAAAGGGTGGAATTAGTCCTGATGAATCTTATTAAAAAATCAGTACTGGGAATTCCCAAAATCAAAGGAACCGAAGTCATGGTTTTCCTTGATAATTATAAGGAACTAACTGGAACCATTAACATCATCACTGAATATGAAAGTCAGGGGTTCTTAAACAGAATCATGGGGCAGAGTAGAACTGCCGTTAATCTCAGAAGGCAGATCATTAACATAGCCGAAATCGCCATAAAAAAGAGCTTCAGACAGTATCCAGAAGTTGTGGAAAAATTCGAGATTAATGTGGAATTTAGTTAAAGATTTAATATTACGTAGTACAGCTAAATGATTTAAGATGGAAAAAAGTTAAGGTGGAATAAATTTCTTAGGAGGAATTGGATGACGAGAGTGATAACAGTTGCATCAGGGAAGGGCGGAGTTGGAAAAACAACTATCACTGCAAATTTAGGTGTGGCCCTGGCTACTTACGGAGAAGAGGTCATAGTTCTGGATGCAGACGTGGCCATGGCTAACCTGGAACTGATCCTGGGTATGGAAGGGAAATCAGTGACTCTGCATGATGTTCTCTCTGGAGATGCAGATATAGAAGATGCTATTTACGAGGGACCTGGCGGTGTTAAGGTAGTCCCTGCTGGAATATCACTGGAAGGTCTTCGTAAGATCAAAATGGATCGCCTGGAAAGTGCTCTGGAAATACTCATTGAAAGTGCCGATATTCTGTTAATCGATGCCCCTGCTGGACTGGAAAAGGATGCACTGGCTGCAATAGCCGCAGCTCAGGAAATGATCTTAGTCACCACTCCTGAAGTACCATCCATCAGCGACGCCCTTAAAACCAAAATCGTCGCCAACCGGTTGGGTGTGGACATCCTGGGAGTTGTTATCAACCGGGAGCAGCACGATAAAACATTCCTGACCATCAGTGAGATCGAAACTATCTTGGAAGTACCTGTAATCGCTGTAATCCCTGAAGACAATGAAGTCAGCCGGGCAGCAGCCTTCGGAGAACCATTAGTTGTTAAAAATCCTAAATCCCCCACCAGCAATGCAATCATGCAACTGGGGGCTGATCTCATCGGTGAAGAGTATCAGCCAATTGAACCAGATAAAAAAGGTGTCATATCCAAACTGGTGGAAGGACTGCTGGGAAGGAGATAAGAATTTTAATTTTTACTTTCAGGGAGTAATATGTCGAGATTTATTGCTCTAGCATCTGGAAAAGGAGGAGTGGGAAGAACATCCCTCACTTTTAACTTAGGGGTAGCCCTGAGTCTTTTCGGTGAAGAAGTGGTCATGCTAGATCTGGACCTGATGATGTCCAACATGGATGTAATAACCGGACTTCTAAATCCGGAAGTAACTCTCCATGACGTGCTAATGCGTGACAAGGCAGTTCAGGACTGTGTCTACCAGGTGAATCAGGGAGCACTGGTAATACCAACCGGGATGCACTTCGAAACCCTTAAAACCATCAACCCCAACTATGTATCATGGAAAAGGATAATGGAAGAAATATCATCCTATGGAAATATATTCCTCATGGACCTACCCTCAGGGATTAATTCCAACATATTCGAAGCTTTGCCGGAGGATACTGAGGCTATTTTGGTGACCAATTCTACCATGCCTGCAGTGGCTGATGCTTTGAAGATCAGAATTCTTTTAAATGAACTTAACATTGAAATACTTGGTTTCGTTTTGAACATGTGGTACGAAGATAATTTCCTGCTTTCAGTTAATGAAATTGAATCTATACTGGAAGTACCCATGATTTCAGTGATATCCTATGACCGGGAGATGGATCGTTCCATAGCCCTGGGAAGTTCAGTAATGGAGTTAAACCCAGCTTCCCCCATCAGTAATGAGATAATGCAACTGGCAGCTGACCTGGTTGGAAAAGAATACAAACCTGTTCAGCCGGATAATGAGGGAATCATGGAACGGATCAAGAAATTTGTGGGCATATTACCCGAGAACAAGTAGTATATAAACTACTTATAATTTCTTATTTTTTTTATCCAGTTATTTATTTACAAAATCCCCTACTTATTCCAAATCCATAACTTATTCCAAATCCATAACTTATTGCAAAAATAGCTATCAAAAATGTTTTTTAAAGATCGATTCTTTAAAAGGGGAAATAAATCCGTTTTTTAAACATACAGATTCTCCTTTTTTCCCTTAAACTTTTCATAATACACTTTTTAATCTTTATAACCCATAAAACTTGGCTGCATTCTGATGGGATAACATCTCTATTTTCTTATCATCCCAACCAGCCAGCTTAAGCTCATGAACAGTTTTTGGAACAGATAGGGGGTCGGAAGGTGAAGAACTCATATCACTGTCCAGCATAAACCTTTCCGGACCATAATCATCAAATGTTCCTTCTAAAAGTTCAACCGCTTCGGTTGGGGTCATCTTCTGTGGTTGCACTGTGATTCCAAGCATTCCCTTAAAATCAGCCACCAGATCGATTATAGATGGATCCACATGGTCCACCACCACCAGGGCAGGATCAATGTTCCCTTCAATAATGGAGAGGGTTTTAATGGTAATTTCCCTTTTATTTCGCCGGGGAGTGTGCACCGCCACCTTCATATCCAGCTCATCAGCCATCTGTAGCTGGGTTCGGAAAACTTGCCTTTCAAGATCAGAAGCAGTTTCAAGACCAACTTCACCCAGGGCAATCACTTCATCATGGTCCAGGAACCAGGGGAGCTTGCGAAGCACCAGCTTGTAATCCTGGCATATACTACGGGGATGAAGGCCCAGAGCTGCTTTTAGGATAATACCATTACTTTTTGCCCTTTTAAAATCGTTTTCCAGTATACGGTAGAAGTGGTCCAGCACTACTGCCGGGGTGGTCATCCTCATGGGATCATGAGCCAGTGTGAGGGCAGATTCTATCCCTGCAACAGCCATTCTCTCAAAATCTTCGTAAGGCCTGCAGTCAGCATGTATATGTGCGTCTATCATTACCATTCAACTCCAATAATCTTTAATCCAGATTTTAATCCGATTTTTATCAAACGATCCAGCTAAATTACCTTCCAACTTTAATATCTAAAATTAATTAAGAAGTTTAACCTTATATTACTATGGAGTTTAAAATTCCATAATATGATATTAACTGGGGTGAAAGTGTGGATGTGAAAGAAATGGCCAAAAAAGCCAACATGAAAGATTTAAAGGCCATAGCCAAAAAACACAATATAAAACTGGGCCGCTGTCCAACCAAGCTTAAAATTGCCCAATTAATTCCTGAAGAAGAATTAGAAGCACTGGTAAACAAGAAATAGACTTATAAAAGATTTTTTTTTTAATTCAGGGAGTATTGATTTATATTCTAATTTATAAATCAAAAAAACTTGAAAAAATTAATAGAATATTTAAATATATAAAACTGGGTTATTTAAAAAAGTGATGATCTTAAGACATTAATTGTCTTAAAGGTCACTGAACTTTATTTTTTTAAGTAACAAATCATTAACTTTTCCCGGAACTTCAGATAATAATACTCTGACCTGTTCCTGGCTGTCCCGCTCACGTATGGTCACAGTATCATCTTCCAGGCTCTGATGGTCCACTGTAACTGCAAAAGGTGTTCCTATTTCATCAGAACGAGCGTACCTTCGACCGATGGTTCCAGAGGTGTCTACTTCTGCAATTATACCCTCTCCACGTAGATTATCCCTTATCTGATTGGCTATTCCCACCAGTTCATCCTTGTTCACCAGGGGGAATACATTAACTCCCACTGGGGCGATATCAGGGGGGAAATGGAAAATGTTACGATCATCTTCCTGGGTGAAACAGTGGAGGAGCACAGAATAAGTTATACGGTCAATACCATAGGATGGTTCGATAACATGGGGATATACCTTTTCACCCCGCACAGTTTCTTCAACCTCTTCAAATGATATAATATCAGGGGTTAACTGGAAGGTTTCACCTTCCAATTCCAGTTCATAAACACCATTTTCATCAAAAGCTTCCTTTATCCTGGTGGGATCAGTTTCCTTAAGAAAATTCATGATTTTGGGTGCATTACCTTTAAACAGGGGGCCAAATTTTTTCATATCCGGTTTCACTGCCATTTTGGTAACACTTCGTGGTTCATCGTATTCTATGAAAACTGACAGATCTTCTTTACTGTGCTGGCTGTGGGATTTAAGATCGAAATCGGTACGGTCGGCGATTCCAATAACTTCAATCCAGCCGTAACGGTCGGTGTGGATTTCCACATCCCAGCAGTCAATGGCGTAGTGTGCCATCTCTGTTTTCATATGCTGACGGAACCTTATCACGTCTTTTGGTATTCCTAAGTCTTCCATGAACTTGTCTGCCAGACATAACTGGTAGGTCAGCATCTGGCTGGACACCACATCTTTACTGACTGCTTCCTGGGCTGTGATCTGGAGGGGTTCGCCTTCTTCCTCCTGGGCTTCGGCAGTGTACAGGGTAAGGACTTGCTGGGCAACGTTCTGGAAACTTGGATGTTTTTTATCCCTTGGATCCACAAATATCTCTGCTTCTGCTTGGGTGAACTCCCTGAGGCGGATAACACCCTGGCGTGGTGAAATCTCGTTCCGGTAAGCTTTACCCAGTTGCACTACACCAAAGGGAAGTTTACCTCTGAAAAACCTTAACAATCTTTTGAATGGTATGAATATGCCCTGAGCAGTTTCCGGTCTCATGTAACCAGTTTTCTTACCCTTAGCTCCGATGAGGGTCTGGAACATTAGATTGTAACTCCAGACATGGGTTAAGTGGCCTCCGCATTTGGGGCATGGAATCTGCTCATCAGATAGTATTTCAGTGAGGTCCTGATTTTCAAGACCTTCCACTTCGTCTCCAGTGGCCTCTTTGATAATATGATCTGCCCTGAACACTTCCAGACAATCTTTACATTCGGTCATGGGGTCATTGAAGTGGTCCACGTGTCCTGAGGCTTTAAGTGCCTCTTCAGGCATGATGGTTGGTGATTCAATTTCATAGAACCCCTCACCCACCAGGTAATAGTCCCTCCACTTGTTCATGATCTTATTCTTTAAGATTGCACCCAGAGGACCGTAATCAAAGAATCCGGCTACTCCTGAGTAGATTTCAAATGATGACCATAAGAATCCTCGTTTCTTGGCAATATTCATAACATCTTCATTCTTCATTTTATATCCTCTCAGTTTTCCTCTCGAATTTTGGATAATTTTATATTAAAGGCAAATTTTTTAAATTTGAACATAGCTCTTCTGTTACTTGAATTAAAGTAATTTCGTCTGCTTCCGGTCCCGAATCTCATAGTCCTGCTTGATTTTACTGGTAACCGGCTTGTCTTGGCCCATATATTTACTGTCCCGTTCGGGATGGCCATAAGGTCGTAGGGATGGGCTGGTCATGGTTTCAAAGACTATCTGACACACTCTTTGACCGGCATAAAGAGCCACTGGCATCTTGCCTATGTTGGATATTTCCAGGGTGATCTTCCCCTGGAATCCGGGGTCAATATATCCTGCAGTAACGTGCATGGTGATTCCCAGGCGCCCCATTGATGAACGCCCCTCTACACGGGCAACCAGGTCATCAGGGAGTTTAACTGCTTCATAGGTTGTGGCCAGTGCAAATTCACCTGGATGTATTATGAATGCATGTCCCTTATCCAGGTGGAATGATTCCATATAAGACTCCAGGTCAGATTTGTCCAGAGGGTCGATGCACGGTTTTCGGATAATGCGAAAACCTTTAAACTCGTTCCCAATCCTGAGGTCCACCGAGGATGGTTGAATCTGCCGGGCTGGATCTTCCAATGGTTCTATGGTGATTTTCCCTTCATCTAAATATTTTATAATATCCTGGTCACTTAAAATAGCCATTTTATCCTCATTCTCCCTTTTTAGTTAGTGATCATCCTTTATAATCATGTTTAGAGGTATAATTTTGTAGTAGATTAACAATAAAGTATCCGTTATTTTCATTATCAATGTTATATTCGGGATATTCAATACATTCCGAATTTCAATACCATTCATGAATACCAATACCAATTTATAGAATTATTCAGTATTTAATTCATGAATATTCAAAAATATTTTATTTAACCCTATCTTTTTTTATTTAACCCTCTCTTTGATTCTTCGAAACATTCCTTTAAGAGTATGGGCTTCCCTTCCTGATATAAATGCCCTTCCCAGCACTCTCCGGAACACTGTGGAAGCATTCTTCTTCTTATGTGGAGGATAATCCAGATTACCCAGCACATCATCCATGTATTTAATTAAATCCTGTTTTTCATCAAGGGAAGCTTCATCCAAGTCTTCCACTGGGTATGTTCTCTCATTTTTGAACAATTCATAAAAGATGATGGCAGCAGCATGGGTCACATTGAGGATGGGATATGATTCATGGGTTGGGATGGATACCACCACATCACAGAGTTCTAATTCATGGTTAGTAAGTCCATCACCTTCTCTGCCCAATATCAATGCAATATTGCCTTTTACATTAAGTGATTGGGCTAGATTATCCGGTGTTACTGCGATACGGGGAATGTTGTAACTTCCCCCGGCCTCACCAGTGGTTCCCACTGCAAAATCAATCTCCTCTGTTTTGAGGAATTCTTCCAGGGAAGGATATTCCTGGCGATTGTAGATGATTTCACGGGCATGCATGGCCATGTAATATGAATCGTGTTCCAGTGGACAGGGATTTATAAGTACCATCTGTTTTAGGCCGAAATTTTTCATGGTCCGTGCCAGGAACCCAATATTGCCAGGAGTTTCTGGCTCCACAAAAACCACATAAATCATATTATCCTTAATTTTACTCCTTTTTTTACAAATTCCTTTTTTTTATAATTTTTCTAAATTTAATTAATTTAGTGTTTAATTAATTTAGTGTTTAATTATTATCAGGCAATTTTCATTTATTTCAGGACTGGTATGCCTTTTCCAGGAGTTTAAGTATGTTCATAACTTCCAGGTCCAGCCCTTCTTTTTCCAGAGAGGCCCTGATGTTATTTTCACAGAAGGGGCATATGGTAATCACGGCATCAACACCGAGTTTTTCAATCATTTTTGCTTTTTCCCTACCAAGGGCCTCGGCTATTTCTGGTTTACCTGCCCTTACACCACCACCAGCACCACAACATTGGTCAGGGACTTCCATCTCCACAAATTCAAGACCTTTAATTTTTTTGAGAATCTCCCGGGGTTCCTCCCGGATGCCCTGACCCCGGACGAGATGGCAGGGATCGTGGTAGGTGACTTTCATGTTCACGGGTTTCATATCTTCGGTATTAAGTTTATCTGCCAGGTACTCACTGATATCCATTACATTCAATCTGGCACCGTACTCAGGATAATCCTTTTTAAGGGTGGCTCCACAACCAGCACAGACAGTGATGATTGTATCATAACCCTCCAAGGCCTTGGCATTCTGTTTAACCAGTTTTTCCACGGCATCAGTTTGCCCGGTCCGGATAAGGGGAGAACCACAGCAAACCTGCTGACTAGGAACCTCTACTATAACATTATGCTTATTCAAAACATCTATGAGGGCCATTCCAATTTCGGGAAGACGGTAATCCATCAGGCAACCTGTGAAAAGTGCAACTTTCTCTTTTCCATCTTCTTCATTATCTTTTGCTTTTACCCTTTGGGAGTTAACAGTTTTTATGAAACCATCCCTCATTGGCCCTTCTTCCGGGGGTTCTACTGATCTTCCTGTTTTTTCAATAAGCTCTTTTACCAAACTGTGAGGGGGTAACGGCCCAATACCCTCCTGGCAGGCTATTTCCCTTAACTTTTCAATAGCACCACCAAAGGTGTTTATTTCCTTGGGACAGACCTCCACACATTTAGAACAGGATGTGCAACAGTAGAGTCCTTCATCAAATCCTTCTTCAGCTCGGTTAGAACAGTCTCGGGGGTCCATGGCAAATTTGGATAGGTAACGCATGAAGTAGGGGCCTGCGAATTCATCATTAACAGTTAAGACTGGGCAGGCTGATAGGCAGGAGTAACAGTCAATACAACTCCTTAACTTCTTGGTGTTTGTTAGTTCTTCTGGATCTAAAATGGCAGGACACTCACTAATTCCACACTCATCATCCAGGAAAAGTCCCATTTCCTTTACTTTACTGTCCATTTCACTCCGATCCACAACCAGATCCTTAATAACTGGTAAATTGATTGGTTCTATTACATCCCCATCCCTAATTTCTCTTTTACATGCCAGGGCCATTTCTCCATTGACTTTAACAGCACAGGAGCCGCACTGACCTGCCCTGCAGGAGCAACGATAGGCAATATTGGCCTGATGGTGTTGATTGATGTAATTTAAAGCATCCAGGACCTTCATCTTATCCTTCTTTTTAACAAAATATGATTCAAGGTGGGGTTCCTCATCCTGCAGAGGCTGATAACGCATAACACTTATATTTATCATTTGATCTCCTGTATTGCTTTATTGATTTCCTTTTGATGTTTAAATTTTTATTTAAGCTTTTAAAAATTATATTTTTATATTATAATGAGTTTAACTGGTTTTTTACCCTATTAATTATGATCCCTAACATGGGGATCAATCATAATTCCATCTGGATTAAGAGTAAAATAGAATCAATAAATATTGGGCATTATTCCTATTAAAATTATTATATTAAAATTATTATAATTTTAAAGATAATCATTCTCATCATAAAATAAATATTGTTTGTTTGCAGTTAATTGTTTGTAGTTGTTAATTGTTGTAGTTGCAGTTAAAATAACTCAACAAAAAAACATCCTTTTTGGTGGTTAATTCAGATCTTTCACCAAAAACCAGTAAATAGCCAGTTCATTTTCATATTTCTGGTAGTATGGGTATGTTAAGGACACCAGATTCCAGTATTGTTTATTGTGTTTCCTTATCTGGAGATGGCACACTTCATGGTGTACCACATATCTGATGAGGCTTTCCGGTAAGTATCTGAGGCGGGTGTTGAAGTTCACGTTTCCTGATGAGCTACAACTTCCCCAGCGGGTTTTCATCCGACGAAAACTCACCCTATTCACCGGGTAACCCATTGTACCTGATATTTCATCCACCAATAGTTTAACCAGTTCACGGAATTCCTGTTTGCTGCGAGTTAAATCCAATTTTCTGTTTTCAGATTCTTTCTTTAACCTATTAATTCGTGTTATTTTCTGATAAACCCATTTTTCATGCTTTTTTATTAGTTTATGATGATCGTCAACTCCGATGGGTAGTATGAGGATGAGTTCCTCGTTTTTAATCTCTAAACGGGCGTATTTCACCTTCCTGTGAAAAACACGGTATTTCACCTCAATATCCTGAATTTTAATCTTCATCAGAGTTAATTATTAATACAACCTTCAAATAATCTTTTATTAGATAAGTCTATCACTAAATTATTAGATAAGTTCGTCACTAAATTTTCACTGACTATTTTAGTGGGGGGAACAATGAAAGAAACTCCATTTGCAGTAATATTAATAGTATTCCTTGTTTTTTTAGGTGTTTTATATGGTGTGGTCCTGCTGGAGGATAATGAAACTTCCATCACAGAAGGTACAAACGCTCTTTTAAATCAATTTCAAAGTCCCAACAATCAGAGTGAGGATAACATGGTGCAAACCAACCTTAACAACACCCCAGAGTCACAGAACACTAATCCTAGTCAGAACCAGTCAAACACCAGCCAGAACATTACCGATCCAACCACTTCACTGAATAGTAATCAAACAAGCAACACCACTAAAACTGTGAATTACACAGTCAAGACTATTATTGGACAGGAAACATCCCTGCGTGATGGTGCTAAACTGGTTTCTGATATCTGGCTGCCCCAGGAGGATGGGAAGTATCCGGTGATCATGATCCGCACACCCTATGGTAGGAGTGCTGCTTACATGAATTACACTGGCATGGGGGAATATTTCGCCAAGGAGGGGTACGTTTTCATGGTTCAGGATGTTCGTGGGAAAGGAGATTCCCAGGGAACTTTCAATTTCCTGTTCCAGGAAGGGCAGGATGGTTATGATTCCATTGAATGGGCTGCCAATCAGTCATGGTCCAATGGAAAGGTGGGTATGATGGGATCCTCTTACATGGGAGCTGACCAGTGGCTGGCTGCACGGGAAAAACCACCACACCTGGTATGCATAGCCCCCACCTCAGCAACTGGGAGGTACATGGAAGAAATACCCTCCATTGGCGGAGTTTTCTACATGGGATGGACCCTACCCTGGACTCTGGCCAACAACGGCAACACCACAGATCTAAACACACAAAACCGTAACTGGACTCCTATCTTTAACCACCGTCCACTATTAACTGCAGATGAAGTCACAGGAACACAGGTACCTCTTTACCGTCAGTTCCTGGAACATCCCACCATGGATGATTACTGGAAACGAATCCAGTTCAAAGACCAGGATTTTACCAGTATCAACTTACCCACCCTAACCACCTGCGGATGGTTCGACACTGACCAGCCAGGAGCACTGTTCTACTGGAATGGCCTTAAAAAGAACTCCACCCCTGCTGACCAGTACCTGATTATAGGACCCTGGTTAACTAATGGAACCTTCGAACCAGAAGCACAACTATCACAAATTGGTGATTTACCTGTTTCCGGAGCACAGAGCGATGTTTACGCCACTCACTTGGCATTTTTTGATTATTATCTTAAAAATTCAACCAGTTCTATGGTTACTAACTCATCTGGCAGAAATTCCAGTAACATTTCAAGCAACAATTCTTACAGTAATGTTTCAAGCAATAATTCTTATGGTAACATTTCAAATAGTACTAATTCAACCAGCCAGTTTAATCTTCCCAGGGTAACAGTTTACATCACTGGTTTGAGTAAATGGATAAACCTAACCAGTTATCCTCCGGAAGACATGAACATCACCCCACTTTACCTCAACAGCAGGGGACAGGCAAATACATTGAATGGTAATGGCTTCCTGGAATGGAACTTCAACTCCAGCATTCCAGCCAACAATTCAAACAACAGTGCATTAAATTCAACTTCCAGTGTTAATTCCACCACAGTTTCGGATAATTATACTTACGATCCTGCCAATCCCAGACCAGTCCCATCAGGAAGTTTTGCTGTTAACTCCAACAGTACTGAAAACCGTTCTGACATCCTAGTTTACACCACTGCTCCACTGGAAGAACCAGTCATGATCATAGGGCCAGTGGCAGTGGAGTTATACGCGGCCAGTGATGCTAAAGACACGGATTTCGTGGCCAGAGTCTTGGATGTGTACCCCAATGGAACCGTCATCAACCTGGGACCCTATGAATCTGGAGGGTCCATAAGGGCTAGATTCAGACAGGGATTCGATAAGGAAGTTCTTCTGGAGCCGGGTAAAATTGAAAAATACCGGATAGAGCTCTATGACATGGGACATGTATTCTTGCCCGGTCATAGCATCCGCCTGGAAGTGTCTTCCAGTGCCTATCCCATTCTTCATCCCAACCCCAATACTGGCAATCCAATTGCCACCGACACCCAGCAACAGGTAGCCCACCAGACCATCTACCATGACAGTAAACATCCATCATCAGTTTTACTACCGGTTATACCATCAAACAGCTCTATTTATAAGGGATTACTGGGATCTTACCTCGTGAAAACGTGATTTCAAACTGAACTAAAAAGACTGAACTAAAATATTTTAACCTGAACTTAAAAAAAACCTAAATCCATAGAATACTCATAAACCTAATATACTCCAATATTCAAAACTTTATATCAATCCATTTATATTTGGTAGAACTGTTCTTAATTACTAAATTAATCCCTCAAAATAAGCCTTAATTGTTTAAACCATAGTTAATCACTATTCTAATCTTCAGGAAGTACACCATGAACATCAAAGAAATGCTCACCAGAAAAGAGAAGGACAAACTGTTTTTGATGGGTAATGAAGCCGCAGTCCGCGGTGCCCTGGAAGCAGGAGTGGCTGTAGCCAGCACATATCCTGGAACACCTTCTTCAGAGATTGGAAATGTCTTATCTGTCCTTGCCGAAGATGCCGGGATGTATTTTGAATTTTCAGTCAATGAAAAAGTAGCCCTGGAAGTAGCAGCCGCTGCATCTGCCTCGGGACTTAGATCATTCACCTTCATGAAACACGTGGGTCTTAATGTGGCTTCAGATTCATTAATGAGTGTTGCCTACACCGGTGTCCGGGGAGGGATGGTAATACTCACTGCAGATGACCCATCCATGTTCTCATCCCAGAATGAACAGGACAACCGTCACTACGCGCGACTGGCAAACATACCACTCCTGGAAGCGTCCAGTCCTCAGGAAGTTAAGGATCTTATGAAATACGCCTACCAGTTATCTGAGGAATTTGAATTGCCAGTTATTCTCCGCACCACCACACGAGTTTCCCATATGAGGGGAATAGTGGAGCTAGGTGCTTTAAAAAAGCCTAAAGCGAAAGGACACTTTGATAAAGATCCTCAACGTTTCGTTCCAGTGCCAGAGTCTGCCCGGGTAATGCATAAAAATTTGGTTGAAAAAATGGATCAAATAGGGGTATTATCCAATAATTCATCCTTAAATCATCCCTTTGAAAATGAAAGCAGTGTGGGGATTATCACCAGTGGCAGTGCCTTTAACTACGTTATGGATGTGGTGGAAGAATATAAACTACCGGTGAATGTCCTTAAAATAACCTTTTCCTATCCATTCCCTGAAAAGAGGGTGCTGGAATTTTTGGAAAACATTGAAATGGTTCTGATGGTGGAGGAAGTTGACCCCATCATGGAAAAAGAGGTACTGGCGATTATAGGAAAACACCAGCTTAACAAAAACGTTCACGGTAAATTAGATGGAACTCTTCCCATGATATACGAGTACAGCCCGGACATCGTGCTGGAAGGAGTGGGTAAGATGATTGGGTTGGAAATGCCCGTTGCAACTGTTTCTAGTTCTGTTGAACTTCCCAAAAGACCACCCACGCTCTGTCCTGGCTGCCCACATCGCGCTGCCTATTTCGAGGTTAAAAAGGCAGCAGAGGATTTGAATCTGGATGATCTCATTTTCCCAAGTGACATTGGCTGTTACACACTGGGTATAGAATCACCCTATGAAATTGCAGATTATCTCTTATCAATGGGTTCATCTGTTGGAACCAGCTGTGGGTTTTCCAAGGCCACTGATCAAACTGTGGTAAGCTTTATAGGAGATTCAACCTTTTTCCATGCAGGAATACCCCCACTCATCAACGCAGTGCACAACAAGAACAATTTCGTCCTGGTGATCCTGGATAACCGCACCACAGCCATGACTGGTGGCCAACCTAACCCTGGTCTCCCTGTGGATGGCATGGGACTGGAAGCACCTGAAATATCCATACCTGCAATTGTAAAAGCCTGTGGAGTGGAACTGGTGGAGATCATCAACCCCCTCAATGTGCGTAATTCAAAGGAAATATTTAAAAAAGCACTCCAATTCAATGGAGTGGCAGTAGTAATCTCCCAGTACCCTTGCATGCTAATCAAAGGTGGGAGCCAAAAGGGTAAAAACATCGTAATCAGTGTTCAGGATGACAAATGCACTGGTTGTGAAACCTGTGTCCTGGAGCTCACCTGCCCCGCCATCTACACCAATGAGAATGGTAAAATCAGGATTGACCCCTTAATGTGCAGAAAGTGCAATGTATGTGTCCAGACATGTCCTGAAAAAGCCATAAGGGCGAAAAGGATAAATAATAACAGGGGAGAGGAGGAATAACAATGAACCCTTACAATATTTACATTTCAGGCGTTGGTGGTCAGGGAATCATCAAAACTTCAGTTATCATGGGGGAAGCCGCCATGAAAAGCGATTTATCAGTGGTGGTTGGTGAAATCCATGGAATGTCCCAGAGGGGAGGTGTGGTATCCACCCAGATGAAGATTGGAAATTCCCACAGCCCAATCATTGAAAAAGGAAAAGCAGACCTTCTACTGGCATTCGAACCACTGGAAGCCCTCAGGGCAGTTAACATGATAAATAAAGATAGTTATGTGATTACGAACACTTCATCAATTTATCCATTTAACATCCGGCAAAGTGAATATCCTTACCCCGAACTATCCACTCTACTGGAGGAACTTTCATCCCATGCAAAGAAGGTAATTGCCCTGGATGCAGATGGAATAGCCAAGGAAGCTGGTCACATCCTCGCGGTGAACATGGTAATGTTAGGCGCTGCAGCAGCGGTTCCAGGATTTCCAGTGGATAAAGAGACCATAATAGAATCAATGCAGAACAACCTGCCTGAAAAGAGTATTCCTGTAAATTTAAAGGCATTTAAGGAAGGGTACAGGGTTTGTTCTTCAAACATTTAAGCAGGATTTAATGTATATTTTTCTTGTTTTTAAAAAAAGTTAATATAAACAGTGGAAAAATAAAAATTCGGAAAAATAAAAATTCATTAATAATCTAATATATTTATATACCGATGATTTAGTGGGGGAATTGGATATGGGCTCATTTAATGAATATATGCATGAATATAGAAAACAGTTAGAGAAAGGTTGTATTCAGGAGGCATATGGTGGATTAATGGGATATATAATGGATTTGCGAGTTTATTTTAAGAATAAATATCCCCAATATTTTGTGTCAGGTATTTATCCGGGATATATGGATATGACCTATTTTTCCTTCTCCCCAGAATCATTAAAAAGTCAAAAATTGAAAATTGCAATAGTCTTTATTCATGAAACATTTAGATTTGAAGTATGGTTAGCAGGATACAATAAAAAAGTTCAAAACAAATACTGGAAACTGTTTAAAGAAATGGATTGGAATAAATACCATATTCCACCAACTACAAAAGGTGTTGACTCTATTGTGGAGCATATTTTAGTTGAGAATCCAGATTTCAGTGATTTGGATAATTTAACAAAGCAAATAGAGGCTGGAACATTAGAATTTATTAATGATGTTGAGAATTTCCTATCTACAAAATAGGGATAATTTAAAATATTCTTTTTGGTTTGATACTAAACCTTCGAAAAATAGAAAATAAAATATAAGAAATTCATACTAAATCACCAGTAAAAAATTGAATAATAATTGTGTTTACCAGTTGTAAACATCTTCTGGTGGAATTATAGTTGCCCCACTCTTTTTAAGGACTTCAATCCCTGCATCAATATCCTCTGGATGGAGCAGGACAATGGCTCTTTCTTCTTTTTCATCCACAAAGGCGTAAAGATAATCCAGGTTTATGTCCGAGTCATCCAGTATGCCCAGGATGGTGCCCAGTCCTCCGGGTTGGTCAGACATCTCCACAGCAATAACGTAGCCCATCTTAACCACGAAATTGTTCTCCTCCAGGATTTCTTTGGCTTTATATGGTTCAGGGACGATTAACCTCAAAATACCGAAGTCTGAAGTATCAGCAATGGACAGGGCCCTGATGTTGAATCCACCATCAGCCAGAACATCCAGAGCATTCCTCATTCTACCCTTCTTATTTTCCAGGAATATTGATAACTGTTCTATTTTCACTTACAATTCCCCCTATCACTATTTTTATGGGATTTTTCTAAAGTTATGGGATGAGTTTCAATAAATTTAAGTTATATCTCCATCAGCAAATTTCGTTTAACTATTCAATCCCCGTTTATCAATAACTCTAACTGCTTTACCCTCACTTCTGGGCAGTGTTTTGGGTTCTACCAGGGTTACTGTAACTCTTAAACCAATTTCATTGTGTATGAAGTTTTCTATTTTCTTTTTAATCCCTACTAACTCCTTCACCTCGTCAGAGAAGAGTTCAGGGGATGTTTCCACCTGCACTTCCATTTCATCCAGGTGCTGTGGTCTGGTGACAATGATCTGGTAATGTGGTTCAATACCATCCATCTTCAGAAGTGCCTTCTCGATCTGGGAGGGGAATACTGCCACTCCACGGATCTTGAGCATATCATCGGTCCTGCCGGTGATGCGGTCCATTTTCACATGAGTTCGGCCACAGGCGCACTCACCCCTTCTAAGGCGGGTAACATCTTTGGTTCTAAAACGAATAATGGGCATTCCATGACGGGTTAGGGTGGTTATGACCAGTTCGCCCTTTTCTCCGTCTTCAAGGACTTCCATTGTTTCCGAATCAATGATCTCTGGATAGAAATGGTCCTCCATAACATGCAGACCATCCTGCTCGGGGCATTCCAAGGCCACTCCAGGTCCCATAATTTCAGTTAAGCCGTAAATATTGTATGCGGGGGCATTGAAGCGTTTTTGGATTTCCTGGCGCATTTCTTCAGTCCACATTTCAGCTCCAAAACCAATGGATTTCAGATTCAGATCCCCACTTGTAAGACCTTCTTCTTCCGCCACCTCTGCCAGGTAAAGTCCATAGGAGGGTGTGACTATCAGTACCGTTGTCCCGAAGTCCTTCATTATTTCGATTTGTCTGCGGGTTTGTCCCGTTGAAATGGGTATAACTGTGGCCCCTATCTTCTGGGCACCGTAGTGTACTCCGAATCCACCGGTGAAAAGACCGTAACCATGGGTGTTCTGGATTAGATCATCCTCATCGAGTCCGAACATGGTTAAACCACGAGCCATGACTTCACTCCAAATATCCAGATCCTTATGGGTGTATCCTGATACTGTGGGTTTTCCAGTGGTACCTGAGGAGGTGTGAACTTCCACAATCTCACGACGGGGAACTGCAAACATTCCAAAGGGATAGGCCGCACGAAGATCGTCTTTAGTGGTTAAAGGTATTTTCTGGATGTCTTCCAGGGTTTTAATGTCTTGGGGGTTAATACCTGCCTCATCAAAACGTTTTTTATAATAGGGAACATTTTCATAGGCCCGTTTCACAACATCTTTTAATCGTTTAAGCTGCAGTTTCCTCATCTCATCTCTAGATATGCACTCAACTTCTTCATTCCAGATCATTTCAATCCACCGGCCAATTTACCTTTTTTTTATCAAATTTAATTTCAAATCCCTTTTTTGTAATTTGAACTATTTTTTATGCATTCACATGGAAACTGTTTAGGACTTTATCCATCTCGTTTTTATAATCCAGAAGGGGTTTGTCAAATACGAAGATCACAAAATATGCACTATTGTTTTTCTGGAAGGCTATTCCTCTGGTGGTGAAAACCTTATCATCAGGTTTGTAGTTGGCTTCCAGTTCATAGGCAGTGGTGTTGTCAATGGTAAGATCACCTTCATAGTAGATCATACCGTTGGCTAAAATGTTTGAACGCCAGCTGGCAACCTTGTATGTGAAATTTTGTGTTCCGAGATCCTCCTTAAAGACTGAGAAGCTGTTGTTTTCGTCATGAGTAACTGTAACTATCAGGGGAGCTTGTGTGCTGTTTGAAACATTCCAGCCTTCAGGATAATCAAAAGAGATGTTACCATTGTCAAAATGGTTTTTAAGAGTATTTATCTGTGGGGTGGTGGTGTTGCTCTGGTTGGTTATGGTTTTTTTATCGCCCATAACCCACATTGCAGCACTAATAACCAGAATAATTAGAATAATAATGCCTATAATGCCTAAAACGGATTTTTTCCCCAGTATGGTGGGAATGTTATTTTTCAAACCATCCCAGCTGAATTTTTCTGGAGATTCAGAGTGTGGTATTTTCAGTTTGGTGGGACCGTTATTTCCATTTTTATCCCTACTGTTTTTCCTGGATTTGAGGGAGTTTACCTTACTGGTAATGGATGTTTCTCCTTTATTCAGTTTGAAAGATCCAACCTTTTCTTTAATATCCGCACTGGCTTTTCCCAATTTGGATGATGCATCTTTTTTCTTAGCACCGTTTCCTGGTTTTCTTAATCGAGGAGGACCATCTTCGCTCAATTATTTCACTACCCCTTTTCCTATTCTATTCATTCATTAATACTAAAGGTAATTTAACCCTATCTATTTTAATCCTACCTATCTAGGGCAATACTGGGCTTTTATTGTTAACATTATTTAAATTGGATAGATACGTAACAAGCTCCATGCTTAGGCTGTATTGGTGATATAATTCACTTGATTAATAATAATGCCCATATTATGTTAAAGTTTATATATGGTCGCCAGAGATTCATTAATCATTAATAATACTGATATAATTGCTGGAAATGGACAGGTCGTGATTATGTGGATTTAATGATATTGAGTATTGTAGTTTTGGTATTTCTCCTAATAAATGGGTATATTGGTTATATTGCCTGGCGTAGAACTAAGAATGCGGATGATTATCTTGTTGCAGGGAGGGAAACACACCCCTTCGTCATGGCCCTGAGTTATGGGGCCACATTCATCAGTACAGCAGCTATTGTTGGGTTTGGTGGGGTTGCTGCTAATTATGGTATGGGAATCCTGTGGCTGGTCTTTTTAAACATCATCATTGGAATTTTCATTGCCTTTGTGTTCTTTGGAAAACGTACCCGTAAAATGGGCCACAATCTCGGTGCTCTAACTTTTCCTGAGTTTTTATCCAGACGATTTAACAGCAGATTCATCCAATACTTTTCAGGCGCAGTTATTTTCATTGGAATGCCGTTATATGCTGCTGTGGTCCTAGTGGGAATGGCAAGATTTGTGGAAACAACCCTGCAACTAGATTACAACATAGCATTAGTTGTAATGGCAATCATAGTGGCGGTTTATGTTGTATTTGGAGGGATCCGGGGAGTTATGTATACTGATGCCCTTCAAGGTAGTATCATGTTCTTTGGAATGATATTCCTCCTTGGTGCAATTTACTGGATGCTGGGAGGGGTAGTTGATGCCAACCAGGCCCTTACCAATCTGGTGAATGTGATACCGAGTAATGCAACTGCTGCTGCCACAGCAACAGGATTCACTGGCTGGACAACCATGCCCTCACTGGGCAGCCCCTTCTGGTGGACACTGGTCTCCAGTCTCATCCTAGGGGTAGGTATTGGGGTGCTTTCCCAGCCACAGCTGGTGGTGCGCTTCATGACTGTTAAATCAAATAAGGAGTTGAACCGGGGAGTTTTGATCGGGGGATTATTCATATTTGTAATGACATTCGGTGCCTATGTGGTTGGTGCAATTTCTAATGTCTATTTCTTCCAGACAACAGGCCAAACTGCGGTGCAGGCTGCGGGAGGTAACCTGGACAAGGTTATACCTGCATTTATTGCTGCTGCAATGCCTTTGTGGTTTACATACCTCTTTATGGTAGCACTTCTATCTGCAGCCATGTCCACTCTTTCTGCACAGTTCCATGTCCAGGGAACTGCCCTGGGACGGGATATCTATGAAACCATACTCCGTAAAACTGGGGGGTCATCGGTAAGGGTGGCCAGGATAGGAATAGTGATCGCAGTCATCATTGCAGTCATTCTGGGATTCATACTACCGGCCAGTATTGTTGCCCTGGGAACCGCCCTGTGGTTTGGTATCACTGCCGCTGCATTCCTGGCAATCTACGTGGCGGCACTGTACTGGAGGCGAGCCACCAAAGAAGGTGCGATCGCAGGATTGGTTTCAGGAGCTGCAGTGAGTCTGATATGGTTACTATTTGGGTTTAAGAAAACAGCCGAACCATTGGGGGTTTCAAAAGCTTTAATGGGGCAGTCTACTATTATTACATCTGTGCCCTGGCCCACCGTGGATCCCATGATCGTGGCCCTGCCAGTGGCAATTGTGGTTACCATTGTGGTCAGTTTACTAACCAAACCCCCTGAAAAGGAGTTTCTGGATAAGTGTTTTGAGGGAGTGGATCGTGCTAAAGGGAAATAACAATCTGGATTTTAAACCACAAATTGGAATTTGATTATAATTAAAATTATATGATAAGATGTCAATGAAACTTAGAACTTACCAGTACGAAAAAAGTAGGAATCATGGTTGGGTGGAAGTGTTCCAGAATCCGTGTCATATTAGTGTTCTGAGTTTCCAGACAGGCACTGTTGCCATCAACAGGAAAGGCACCATAAATCCAGACCATCCTCGTGCCCGGGATATTCCAGACCAGGAGTTGGAAGTTCCCATACTGGCCCACTGGGTACATCATGAAGAAAAGGGTGACTTCCTTTTGGATGTGGGCTTGGATGTATCTTACTTTAAGGACCCACGTGGAGGATTAGAAGGAAGTAATGTTGATGAATACCTGCAGGGTGAAAATGAAAACATAGCCTACTATATCCAAAAGAACAGAATTAATCTAGAAATGGTGTTTTTAAGCCATTTACATTCTGACCATGCTGCAGGGCTGAGGGAACTTCCAAAAACGATTCCATATGTAACTGGCAAAGGGGAATATGCTGAATACCATCCCGAAGTCCATGGTGATTTTTTAGAAGGTTTAGAAGAACTATTTGAAATTGATTATGCTCAGGCACGGGATATGCCCTTTTTAGGCCCCAGCGTGGATCTACTGGGAGATGGATCTCTATGGGCAATCCATACACCTGGACACACTCCTGGACACAGTTCTTTTATTGTAAATGGGAGGGATGGTCCTGTTTTCTTGACCATGGATGCTGCATTCATCCGAGAGAATCTTGTACTGGGTGTGGCACCCAGTGACTACACCTGGGATGTGAAAGTGGCTCAGGAGACCCTGGAGAAGATTTTAACGTTTTTAAGATTGTATCCACAGATTAGGGTGCGGGCTGGTCACGAGCTCTTAAAATAGTTTTATAATTTTTATATTTTATTTTGTAAAAATCGCAAATAAAGAAATTAAGTAAATTTTACTGTTAAGGTGAATATTCTATTCCAGAATGTGTTGTGCAGACATCTTTGTTTGAGTGTGCGGGATTACCATACTCCTGAGGCTTTAAAAAGCATTAAAAGAGTTGGAATTTAGTTTTTTTTAGTTATATTTTCAAAACTAATAGGTTGATTCGACTTATTTTTCATAGATTTTATTTGGGAATCAGAAAGTTTATATATAACGTGCAACGATATATCGTTAAGTGGTATAACATTGCACGATGTATCAATAGGATTTGGAGATCAATATGGATGCAAAAAAATTACAAAAAAAGTATTTACCATTAACCGAAGCGGCTTATTACGTTTTAATTTCTCTAAATAAGCCAAGACATGGCTATGGGATCATGCAACACGTAAATACGATCACCAATGGCCGTATTAAGATAGGCGCGGGGACCATGTATGGGAATCTGTCCAGAATGGAAAAGGAAGGGTTAATAAATTCAGTTGCCGAAGAGGAACGTAAAAAAATCTATGAAATCAGTGAAAAAGGTAAAATTATACTAGGATTAGAGCTCGCACGTCTAGAAGAACTTCTGAATCATGGTAAAAATGAAATGGGGAATTAGAATGAAAGAAGTTAAAACTATATGGCGAATGTGGGGCGGCTGGGAAATAGAAAAAATGGAAAATTGGATGGAAGAAATGGAACAAAATGGATGGGCACTTTTTAAATTCGATTTTACTATGATGAGGTTTCAATTTAAAAAAGAAGAAAGCAGAAAAATGAGGTACTGTTTTGATTATCAGAGTAATGTGGGGGAAGATTATTTCGAGATTTTCAAGGAAGATGGTTGGGAATTAGTGAATGAAACAATCAGTCCATGGTATGTATGGCGTAAATCCTACGAAGATAAGAAACCCAGTATTTACACAGATACAAGATCATTAATTGAAAGAAACAATCGCCAAATCAGGAATATTAGTCTTGGGGCGTTTATAAGCTTAATTTTACTGTATTTAGTGTTAATAACAGGTTATGATAACACAAAACTAATTTCAGCACTTCTAATAATCTCTATTGTCTTTTTTGGATATTTAATAGCTCAACTTTATCAACATAATAAAAAACTGAAAACTACTGCAATTAAATGTTAAATTAATGGGTATAATGGGGAATAATCAAATTATCGGGCTAAATAGGTAATTATGGTGATAATGATGAATTCAAACAAAATGAGAGCAGTTGCATACACAAATTATGGATCACCGGATGTCCTTGAATTAAAAGAAGTGCAAAAACCAACTCCTAAAGATAGTGAAGTTCTAATAAAAGTTCTCGCTGCAGCTACTAATGTGGCTGACTGGCGCCTTATGAGAGCATCTCCCTTTTTAGTTCGCTTAATGGGAGGAGGAATTCTAAAACCAAAACACGAAATACTTGGAACTGATGTTGCTGGGACAGTTGAAGCAATTGGTCGGAACGTAAATCAATTTCAGCCAGGTGACGAAGTTTTCGCCAACCTATCTGAGAGTGGACGGGGTGGTTTTGCAGAGTATACATGTGCTCTGGAAAGAGATGTGGTGTCAAAACCGGCCAATATTACATTTGGAGAAGCATCTGCTGTACCCATTACTGGAATAACTGCTTTACAGGGTCTTAGAGATTATGGGAAGATTCAAGCAGGGCAAAAGGTTTTGATCAATGGGGCCTCGGGTGGTGTGGGCACTTTTGCTGTGCAAATAGCCAAATCATATGGGGCTGAAGTTACTGCCGTATGCAGCACACAAAATTTGGAAATGGTGCGCTCTATTGGTGCAGATCATGTTATTGATTATTTAAAAGAAGATTATACTAAAAATGGACTATTATATGATTTAATTTTTGATGCAGTTGCTAATCACACTGTATCTGAAAATAAACGTGCATTGAAATCACAAGGAATCTGTGTTGTTGTAGGATTTTCAACGATTTTTAACATGTTCAAAGTGATGTTAGGGTCGTTCACTTCAAATACGGGGGGTAAGAAAATAAATAGCATGACTGCAGCTCTAAATAAAGAAGATATGGTTTTTATTAAGGAACTTATGGAAGCTGGTAAAGTAAAAACCGTTATAGATAGATGTTACCAGTTTAGTGAAGTTCCAGAAGCTCTCCGGTATCTTGAAGAAGGGCATGCTAAGGGAAAAGTCGTTATCATAATGGATCATAACAAAAACGTATCAAATTAGGGGAGGAAATTAACATGAAAGCAATCGTTTATACAAAATACGGATCACCGGATGTTCTTGAGTTTAAAGAAGTGGAAAAACCAACTCCTAAGGATAATGAAGTTTTGATAAGAGTATGTGCCACATCAGTTACAGCAGCAGACTGCCTGATGCGAAGGGGTGATACCTTCATTAGCAGAGTATTTCTAGGATTCAGAAAACCTAGAAGAAGAATTTTGGGGACTGAGATTGCAGGCGAAATTGAAGAAACAGGTAAAGATGTAAATCGATTTAAGAAGGGTGACCAGGTTTATGGATTTACTGGTTTTGGACTTGGTGCTTATGCGGAGTATAATTGCATGCCTGAAAATGGATCTCTTGTACTAAAACCAACCAATATGAATTACAGTGAAGCAGTAGCCGTAGTTGATGGAGCATCCACTGCATTGTTTTTCCTTAAAGATAAGGCGAATATTCAAAACGGACAAAAAGTTCTTATACTAGGTGCTTCTGGAAGTATAGGTACTTTTGCGATTCAAATTGCTAAATATTTTGGGGCAGAAGTCACTGGGGTATGCAGTAATGCAAATCTAGATTTGGTAAAATCTTTAGGTGCGGATAAAGTTATTGACTACACTAAAGATGATTTTACAAAAAATAGTGAAAAATATGATATAATTTTTGACACTGTAGGAAAAAGTTCCTTTTCACAGAGTAAACGCTCCCTTAAGAAAAATGGCAAATATATTTTAACTACTGGAGGATTGATGGATCGTTTCCTAATGCTGTGGACTGCACTATTGGGTGGGAAAAAACAAATTACAGGAATGTCAATTGAAAAGACCGAATCATTAATTTTCATTAAAAGGTTAATTGAGGCGAAAAGGATTAAATTAGTCACAGATAGATGCTATAACTTGGAACAGATTGCCAAAGCGCATGGTTATGTTGAAAAAGGTCACAAAAGGGGAAATGTCATTATTACTATGGAATAAGACATTCCTTTATAACTTTTGTATTAGATATTTAAAAATCTGTATTCTATTCAATAAATTCGTTAAGCGGACACCTTTCTCGGCAGTGTAGGGTGGAACCGGGTCATGAGGTCTTAAAATAGCTTATTAATGGCTTTGAATCTGAATTATTTCATTTTTGCAACTACACGCTTTTTTTCAGATTAATATAACATATGATTGATCCAATTTTCATGAACTTTTTCCTTATCAATTTTATTAGTAACTGAGTTATAACATCAGTATAGGGGTCTGTTAAAATCTGAGCAATAATAGATGCATCCAAAGTGTTTCTTATTGTTTCCTTTTCTTTTATTGTTCCCTTTTCTTGATAACTTAAACAGAATCCTGACACACTAATTTCAAATATCAGTAAAACCATACTAATTTTGAGGAATAATATGTTAAATTGGCTCTATAAAAATTGGGCAAAATTAAGTGTTTTATTTGCAATTGTTCTTACTGTATTTATTGTTATTTTCATAAAACTTGAAAATATTGTTCTGTTTTTGATTTGGATACAGATACCTATTTATTTATTGCATCAGTTTGAGGAACATGCTTGGAATGGGTTTCAAAATTATATAAATAAAAAAGTATTCAAGGTTCACGAAGGAAATTTTCCTCTAAATGAAAAAAATATTTTTTGGATAAACATTCCGATTATTTGGATATTAATGCCTATTTTTGCAGGTTTATCATCTATTAACATAATGTTTGGCCTATGGATTCCTTATTTTGCGGTATTTAATAGTTTGAGCCATGTGATTTTTTCTATACGAAATCGGGAATATAATCCGGGGCTCATCATAAGTCTAATATTAGGTATTCCGGTAGGGACATATACTTTAATAGTATTCTATTCTTATATTGCCGTTCCGGCGGTAATCTCTATTATTTCAATCTTTTTTGTATTATTGCTACATATTATCATATTTGGTTACATAAGAATGAACTATAAAAAAAATCAGCTAAGGCCCAAATAGAATTCAATTTAAAAAAATATTTACTTGTTTTTATATATCATAATGCATTATTGGGACAACTTTTGTCTGCAGTGTAGGGTGGGCCCTGGTCAGAACTTTTAAAATCGTTTTAAGAGAATTTAGTTGTTTAATTAACATTTTTTTTTATTTAATTAAAGTATCACTATTTTTTATAGAAAAAAATAAGTGTATGTATTACTAACTAACATCTATACTAATTATTCCATAAGGGGGGTATAATGGGTGGATAATAAGGTTCTAGCAGGATTAGTTCTAGGTTTTTTATTAATGGTTGTTGTAGCGGGTGTTTTGGTTTTCAATCCTTTAAAATCAAATACACCACTGGATAATGGCATGATTGGCACTGTCAACCAAACTGGTAACAACACTACTTCTACTAACAATACTGGTATTCTTTCTTCATCTGCTCCTCTATTAAACGTCGTCCCTTTATCATCTGGAACTAGTCAATCTTCATCTTCAGTGAGTCCTTCACCAAGTCCCGGACCTACGCCTGATCCAATGGATAACCTAATCAGTCTTTTCGATGCATATGTGACATCCACGTTTTTAAAAGCTTCAAATGCTGGACTGCCAGGTGCAGCAGTGGTTCTTATTTATAAAGGTAGAATAGTTTCTATGAATACTCTTGGTGTAAGGGATCTCGAATCGGGTCTTCCTGTTACCCCTGATACTTTATTTCTATTAGCTTCAGTAACTAAAACTTTTTCTGCTACCAATGTTGCCCAACAAGTTGATAAAGGGTTAATGCATTGGAATGACACTGTAAATATGTACTTTGATAATCCCAATGAATTCTATTTATATGATCCTAATGCCAATGCCAATTTAACGATAGCAGATTGTCTCAAACATACGAGTGGTATGCCCGCTGCTGAAGGAGATCCAGAGGCATTTACTTTCAACAGCAGTTATTCCCAAATGCTTTATAATCTGCGTTTTGTACTAAATACCAGTTCATTAGGTACTACCCATCAATATAACAATGTAATGTATGCTTTGGGCGGTTATAGTGCTGCCCTAGCAAACAGCAAATCATGGGGAGATCTAATTAAAGAAGAACTTTTAAACTCCCTGGGAATGAATACAGCAACCACTAATCTCACTGATTTCTTGAACTCACCCAATCATGCAACCCATTATATAACATACTATGATGATAATGGTTCTCTGATTAAACAACCTTCATATCCCCCTGCTTTAGATGAGATTGGGCCGGCAGGTAGTATGGGTGCTTCAATTAGTCAGATGGTTAATTGGCTGAATTTCCAAATGGCAAATACTGGAATGTATAACGGAAAGATAATAGTTTCTAAAGAAAATTTAGAAGCAACCAGAACCGGATATGTATACACAGATGATAAAAATGATACCATGTACGGATATGGATGGGATATTGATAAAACCCATATATCCCACGCTGGAACAATACCATCATCAAAAGCATTCATAAATTTCTATCCATCTTCAGGAATTGGTATAGCAATATTAACTAATGAAGGGAGTATGGGAGATGCTTTCAGGATGAGTGTATATAAAAAATTATTAGATTTAATGAATGGTGATGAAAATACAGATTTCTGGACTGTTTTTCACGATACATATAAACCAATATACGAACCAGCTCCGGATAACCCAACAGGACCCGGAGCCCTTACTAACTATGAAGGTGTATATTTAAACGATTTCTATGGAAACATTACAATTCAGCTTGAAAATAACAATTTAATAAGTTATTATGGCAATAATAAACAGCCGTTTAATTTAACTCATTGGAATGACACAACATTCGTCGTAAGAAGTAACAGTGACTTATTAACTTTCAAAGACCTTGAAGATAACAAATATCAACAGCTAATAACCTATACGGCGACAGATTATACGGTGAATCCAGCTAATATGACAAACACATTTAACCGCACAAATAGCACTTGAAACCTCTATTTTTTTTTATTTATTATGTTATAGAAAAAAACGTTTACAGGCACTTTTATCTGCAGTGTAGGATTTGCCTGGTCATAATGTCTTAAAAAACTATATAAAATCTTAATGGTAGGAGATTATTCTGTTTTCCGGGCAGCATCCCTTTCTGATGATGCTTGTTCTAGGGACTGTTTAAATTCTATCAAGCCATTTACTATTTCTTCAACATCCGTCTTTATTCCATTAACAGTTGGGTTTTTGTACTTTATGGAGCCCTCTGCTGAGAAATCATCTTCAGATATTAGAATCCCGAAATCACGATCTATATCTGGTTCAATAACATCATCCAATGGGTTATCAAGCCTTTCCTTGACATCTATTCTCAAACCCTTTAAAATCTCTTCTTTATCTGTGGGTATTTCAGTAAATCCTATCACGATAATCTCTCGTTCGTCGAATGCATTTATCAAACTATACATTTTATTATTAGTACCAAATCCAGTAGTGTGATACCAGGCTTTGCGGAAATCTTCGTAAGTTTTCCCCTCTTTTAAACGCCTTTTAACAATTGCCACTGACATCATAATATCACCTCTTGTTTTTATTAATGATTTAAACACATATAATAATCTCTTCCTAATATTTGATAAAATATATATTAATTCATAAAAAAAGTTTTACATGGCGAACATTAATTGTAGGACACCTTTATCTGCAGTATTAAGGTGACCGTCAAAAGGCCTTAAAATGCTAATAAATGGATTTAAACATTAAAATAAAAATTTAAGTGATTATGTATTTATTTCTTTTATATTTTAACATTTTCAGAAAAACCGTTTTAATTCTTGTGCTATGGGCTCTGGGTTGCCGTAATCCTGGGCTGATCCATGATCAAGGCCCTGGAGTTCAATCAGATTAGAATGGGGCAATACCTTGTTCAAGGTGTCTTGAGTATCTCTTAACAAGGGTTCAGTTTCGCTGCCACGGAGCAATAATACTTCTGCAGATACATTTTTGTAATTTTCAAGTGTTCCTTCAGTTTTTTGGACGATTTCCAGTTCATTGTGCAGTGTAGGGAGAAGTTCCTGGAGTGTTACATCGTCGCCTTTGACTTTCCATGCATCCAATTTTAATGCCAGTTTAAAAATTGGTACCAATAGAACATCCGGTGTGATGTTTATTACCATATATTTACCTGAATCCTTGGTTAAACTTTCCATTGATGCAGCCACGTTGCCTTCGGCTATATGCTTGTTATAATGCTCTATCATGGTTTCAAATTCCTTGAGCCCTGGCTGGCCAAAGAAAATAAGAGGCTCATAAGCAGCTATTTTGTGGATGTTTGGATTAGATATTGATGCATGCAGTGCAAAAAGCGCACCATCTGCAGTTCCGAAGACAAAATGAGCGCCGGTTTTTTTAAGGAGAGCATCAAGATCTTCATCTTCTTTTCCTATGTTGTAATTATCACCAATTGGCCCACTCATACCACGACCACGGCGATCTGGAATATATACTGTAAATTCATCTGAGAGGAGAGTGCCAAGTTTCATAAGATGTTGTGATGCATTTATGCCTCCATGCAGGAGAATAATACCAGGCCCATTACCCATCTTTCGATAGCCAATCTTGGTACCGTCTTTTGAATTTACTGAACCAGTTGTGTATGACTTTTTTGTAACCATAAATAAATAACTCTCCTTATAAAACCTTTAAACAATATTCCTATTAATATTCGACTTGTATCTGATTTGATATTCAATTAATGTTTATAAATAATGTTTAATTTCAAAGTTTTTGAATTTTATCATTAATTTTCATTCTATTCCGGAATGCGTATGCGGACATCTTTATCTCCAGTGTAGGCTGAACATGGACTATTACCTCTAAAAATTCGTTTTAGAGTTAATTTTTTTTATACTTCAATTCTTTAATTATGAGGAATTTCTTTCCAATTATCTTATTTAAATAAATAAAAGTGGAATTATTCCTAGAGGATCCAAATCTATAATTTGACCAATTCGGATTCTATTGTTAAGTTTAACTCCATTTCCATTAAGTAAACATGGTGCTTGCAGTAAAACTGGGTGGTAGTTTAAGAATCTTAAATAATGATAAAATACATAATATAACAAGAGGGAGTGTGAAAATGTCTCAGAAAACAAAACGTAACTATTGCGCTGGATGTAAAAAAGAAACTATTTGGGATTATTATGAGGCTCGAGGTGGATTTAGTCATTGGAAATGTCGAGATTGTGGGGAGAAAGAAACTTTTTGAACCAATCACAGGTCCAATAGGAAATAATTCTCATTGATATCATAAAGAACATAAGTAACCCTAAAATCTTCGTCATTCATTAATTCTAAATTCAAATTAGAATATCCAAAATAATACAATAATCTTATCAGTAGAGGGGTGTGTTAAAATTATTGACAAAAAAGAACTTGTAGATCTGATAGAAAACTCAGAATCAGAGAGGATAGAAGGAGATAAGGATATTTGGGAGAAACATATTTATTTAGACGACAACACGGTTTTAATCATTGGTTACGAAGAAGAAGAGGAAACTGATAAGCAAGATCCTGAAGAAGAAACCATTAAAACCTATTATTGGTATTGGGAGATTAGAGATTCACAGAAATGGAATGTTGTATTTGAAAATCATGATAAAATTTTTAGTTTCTGTGAATCTGAAATGGGAACATACAGTGATCAAGATCGGATAGAAGACGTAGTTGGCGATATAGATGAGGCAGAAATATGTACTTGGAGTGAAAAAGATTTGATTGAAGATATCTCTGAAGATATCGCAGATAAAGTACTTGAATGGCTATCATCTCTCCAAAGAGGAGAAAAATAATCAAATATTATAATTACTACTATATATCATGGTAATTAACGTGATACTCCGCAGTAGTACGAATAATTGACCAAATCCTTTCTTTATATCCAAATCTTGAATTTATCTTAAATTATATTATTAATTTTCAATATTAAGAGGATAATAAAATGCAATTTGATTATGCAGCACTTGTGATGGTAATGATTTTAGCCACATTAGTGGTCATTATCTTAATTAAATTGATCTATAGGCATAATCCACACTATAGTGAGCTCTTTATGGGGGAGAAATTGTCCTTTTTCACCGTGCAGAGAGATATAAAAGAAGAGTGTGGAGATTTAATCTGATCGAAGAGCTGAAAAATCAAAAAACTAAAGGAAAAATCATTGGTGAATTAGAACTCAAAGTGATTTGTGGAGAATTCAGCGATGGTAAACGAGAGATAATTAAACACGCAGCGTATCATAAATTTGGTTCAATAACTATTATAAGCGGTCCTAAAGTATTTTCTGAGGATAAGATGGAAATTTACACCCTTCTTGATCAATATAAGAACGTTGAATATTTAATCTTGCCCAGAAGACCTACCAATCATTTCATGATTTTTAATAAAGATCATTTATACATTGAAAAGCCCCATAGACACAACGATAGCCGGGGATCGGTAGGGGTAAAGCAGGCGCAGCTTGAGTTGATTAATAAGTATGATGAAGCTTTTAGTAAAATGATGGAATATGCTCGTCCCTTAACTAAAGAAGAAGTGTTCCAACAAGAGTGCCATTAAATCTATTAAAGGTGAAAAAATGGATATTAATACGATAATATCTGGATTTCTGGTTTTAAGTGTAGCAGGATCTTCCCTATCTATAGCAGCTTATTCTTCATTTAAGGATAGGGCCAGTGACGACCAAAAATTATTATTAATCATTGCCACCTGCTTTATTTTCGCATTTTTAGTCGCTTTCATTTTATCTTTTACTAATCTTGAAAATCTCACTTTCTATCAATATTTATTAGCTTTAATTTTCTTTGTTTTGATTTTCATGGCTGTATTATCTATTATAGGATTTGTTATTCATCGTTTAATGGTTGATCAGAAATATAAAGATGATGAATTAAAGTCAGCTATAGTAATTATTGAATCAAGTAAGGATGATTTAGATAGTTCAATAAGTTTATTTGAATCTGAAAAACAATTTTAGAATAAACTAGATAGTATTATTCTAATTGGCCGAGATCTGATAAAAAGACCAAAAATTGTATAATTAGGACAATTCCGTATATTCTGTGCCACTGGCGGGTGGAAAACTTCTGACTACTTCAAGTTTCCAATTCCATTTCAAGCCTTTATTTTTATTCTATCATAAAAAATACGTTAGAGATACTTTTTTTCGGGGCAGTGTAGGGTGGGCCCGGACCATAAATGGTGATAAACTTAAAGTAGAATTATTCTATATTTTTTTTAAGAAACTAATTTTTATCAAAAATTAATAACATAAACTTTATTTACTCACATTAGTTAGTAATAACATCTATGATAAACAGTAAATTAGGGGGGATATTGTTATTTGGAGGTATTGTCCTAGTTTGTTTCATCGCTTTTTTCAATCCCAACCTGAATCCACCTAACACTTTAAATGATAGTCAATTAAATAGTTCAAATTCTCTAGATTCCAATGACACATCACAGCTCCAGCCTAATAATCCAATAAACAATAATTATTTAGTTAATAACGTTTTAGCCACTTCTGTAATATCTTATGAGTCAACAGACAGCATACAACCGCAACCATCTCCTTCTTATTTAGATAAAGTTTTAGCAAAGTTCGATATTTATGTGGAGAAGTTTTTCAGAGAAAACCTGATTCCTGCATCTGCAGTAATTATAGTAAAGGACGGGAACGTAATTTACCAAAAATGTCTGGGAGTAAAAGAATATGGAACCCAAGATCCTGTAAACGAAGACACTCTATTCCAGATTGGCTCATGCAGTAAGGCTTTTACCTCAGCGAATATTGCTCAACTTGTTAATTTAGGCATCATGCACTGGAATGACACTGTGAGGAGTTATTTCACCCCTGAAGAATTTCAGTTGTACAGCGCTACAGTTTCTGATGAAATTACCATAAGAGACCTGTTATGCCATTGCAGTGGACTGCCTGCCAGTTCTGGTGATCAATTATGGATGTACTTTAATTATACATATCCCGATGTTCTATACCGAGTACGTTATATAGAAAATAACACAGTCTTCAGAAGCACTTTCCAGTATAATAATATAATGTATTGTCTCGCAGGTGAGTGTGCGTTTCGTGCTGCTAAAAATGCGGGTTTAGAATACCCTTCATGGCAGGAAATGATAAAAGAAATGATTTTTAAGCCTATGGAAATGAAAACTGCCACCGCAGACTTCTATGAGTTTTTAAATTCATCTAATCGAGTCCATACCTATGTAAATATAAATGGAACTATAACCGAATGGGGTCCTTTAAATGTTGATGAAATTAAAGGTGCAGGTTCTATTGCTTTTTCTATTAATGATATGGCTAAATGGCTCGAATTACAGCTTGCAAATGGGAATTATAATGGAATACAGCTGATATCCAGTGAAGAATTGACAAAAACAAAAACACCACAGATTAAAATGGATGGCAGCACATGGTATGGGTTTGGTTGGGGAATTACATCTAATGGAATTATAACTCATTCTGGAAACGTTCCACCATCTAAAACTTTGATATCATTGGATCCTGCCAATAATTTAGGTTTTGCAGTAGTATCTAATGAAGATACTTATGGAATAGCATTTAATAAAGCCTTATATTTGTTTTTTATTAATTTGTATCAGACCGGCCAAGTAGACGAGACAATTTGGACCGAACTTAGAGATAGTGCTACTAAAACATCTCAAGACACTACAGGCAAACTGCCAGATCCACCATCACCTCCTGAACCCGCAAAGAATTTGAGTACATATGTGGGTGTTTATAATAATACTTTCTACGGTAATGTAAATGTCATATCTGGCGATGGAAAACTGATTTTATTAATGGGTAACAGTACTGAACCTACTAATTTAGAGCATTGGAGTGGAGATGTGTTTAAAATTGTAGATAATCCTTTTTCGTATAATACTGCTGTAAATTTCACTTCTATAGATGGTAGTGGGAAAGCACAGCAAGTTAAAGTGGATTATATTGAAAGCGGTTATGGTGTGAATGGTACTTTTAATCGGACGAGTTAAAATTTAGGAATAGGTGATTAATATGGATAATAAGAGTTTAGGGGGGTTAACCGTAAGAGTTTAGGGGGGTTAACCGTAATCATTGCATTAGTTGCTATTCAGTGTTCAACCATACAAATAGTACTTAAAAAAACAATATTTCCATTTGTTCATGGGATTAAATGACATGATATAAGTGTATATTTATTAGTGTGTATGTTATTTTTTTTAGTAAAGACTATAATAAGTTACTGACAAAAAATAGTATAATTATTTGTTGGGGGGTAAATGAGTGGATAATAAAGTATCAGCAGGAATTATAATTGGTTTTGTATTAGTAGGGGTTTTTGTAAGTGTTTTGGTTTTTAATCCTCTAAATCCTAATATATCTCAGGTTGATAATGTGATTAACACGGTTAACCAAACTGGGAATAATTCCACTAATAGTAATGATTTTATTCCTTCAACTACTTTCTTAACTTTTATTCCTTTCTCAGGGGTTAATAGTCCATCTTCATCTCCAGTGACTCCCTCACCAAACCCTGAACCTACTCCTGATCCAATGAATAATGTACTCAGTATTTTTGATGCATATTTCAAATCCAAATTCACTCAATCAGGAATACCTGCTGCTGCGGTAGTCATAGTTCAAAATGATAAAATAATTTACATGAACTGTTTAGGAGTTAAAGATTTAGCTTCAGGAGAACCAGTTGATGAAAATACTTTATTTGGAATATGTTCCCTCACTAAACAGTTCTCAGCAACTAATGTAGCACAATATGTGAGTAATGGTTTAATGAGCTGGGACGACCCCATAACTAAATATTTTTCATCCCCTAGTGAATTCCAGTTATACAGCAACGAAGTTACTACTAATTTCACAATCAGAGATTGTCTAACTATGTGTAGTGGGCTAGAGGAAAATAGTGGAGATGATTATTATACATACTTCAACGAAAGTTTTTCCACTTCTCTTTATAATCTCCGATATATTGAAAACATTACCCCATTCCGCTCTTCATATGCTTATCAAAATTTACTTTATGCATTGGCAGGTTTTTGTGCAGCAAAGGCAAATAATAACACATGGAATGAGCTAATTAAAAGAGATCTCCTTGATCCATTGGGAATGACTACTACCAAAACAAGCTACTGGGATTTCATTAACTCATCAAATCACGTGACTCCTTATACACTTCTTAAAAACGGCACTCTCAAACCATATGATATTATTCCTGATGGTGTTGGACCAGCAGGAAGTTTGTATATGTCAATAAGTGAGATGGCTAATTGGCTTAAGTTCCAGATTGCTGATACAGGATATTACAATAGCCAAAAAATATTAAATAAAACTGAACTAGATGAAACACGAACCGGACAAACCAATAAAAATACAAATCCCCCTTCATGGTACTGTATGGGATGGCACATAAGAGCAGATGGTACTTTATATCATGAAGGAGCTAGTGTTGGTCAATATACACACCTTACACTTTATCCTTCTAAAGGTTTGGCTATAGCAATATTCACCAATGGAGGAGAGTATGGTGTTACCCTTAAAAAAAGCTGCAATGATAAATTCAAGAATTTAATAAATGGTGATTTTAACACGGATACATGGACTCCCTATTACAACTGGGCCACTGATGAACTAAAACCTAAACTTCCAACACCACCTATAGTAGATCAAACACTACCTTTAAGTGGTTATGTGGGTGTATATTCCAACGATTTATTTGGTAATATAAACTTAACAACATCTGATAACACTTTATTTTGCCAGTATGGTGCGGACAGCAGGACTTATGAGTTAAAACATTGGAACTACGATGTTTTCGAAGAACAAACGAATAATCACTTTTTCAACTTTACAGATATCTATAGTGGAACCACTCACCAGGTAGACGTAAAATTAACCAATACGCCAGAAAATGTGACATTTAACCGCACAGAAACTCCCTAAACTCCTATATGTGCACATTTTAAGTATAACTGACCCCTCGAGTTTCATATCTTTTTAAATCTGGGTGCTTTCCTTGCACTTAAGACTAGATCTTTAATTTCTGGTGGCAGTTTTTCATTTTGCCATTTTCGTTCTGCATCTGGTGATTTACATGCATTTTTCGTCGCTTTCAGAGCATACCACGCTGCTCCTAAGGAATGATCAGCCATATGGGCAGTTGCAACAGCGTGTCCAATAGAACGAGCCACTAAAATCGTAGTCGGGTTTGAGGATTCGTTTGCCACTGTAATTGCGCCTAATGAAGCTTTTCTCGCATCACCAACTGAAGCATTCCCTTGTCGCCACAATTCAGCCACATTCAGTGCGTTTTTCAGCCGATCATCTATTTCACAGGAAAGAGGTAGTACATGCTCTGAACAGTCACAGGCCCATTTTATTAACTGATAGTGTTGTTCCTTTTTTAAGGGCCCGCCCCTATGTTCTGCTATAAATCGTTTGTCTCGCATTTTTACCTTCTAACTAAATGTTCGTCAAATCATTTTGTAATTATGTAATTCTCATGTTTCCGGTTATGATTGTGTAAGCGGACATTTTCAATAGCAATGTAAGTGTTCAGCCTGGTCAATCTGTCTTAAAATTATTTTTAAAGTTTATATGGGCTGGTAGTTATACTCAATTAATTAATATTTGGTATTTAATGGTATTTTTAGCTGAAGGTGGACAACTTCTGATTATTGGTTTATGGGTTTGAATACTCCATAATATAAATAAATAAGAAATACAAAAACTTGTTTATAAAGTTCCCATTAAAGTGCAGTAAAGATTAGGTGTTATTAATATGGTTAAAAAGGTTTATCTGGTGCTGATTTTATCTCTGGTACTTTTAATATCCTTCTCATCAATGTACCTCTGCCAAAGCCACAGTGAACCTCAAAAATCAAAATCAGAGGCTTCAAACATAACCATTTTTTTAACTGGAGATGTGATGTTTGATTTTGCAGTTGATCCTCTTTTGGATAGTAATGTGGACGTTTTTGGAGATTTAACACCACTTTTTAAAATGTCAGATCTGGTGGTTATAAATCTCGAAGATCCGTTCACCAACTCCAGTAATAATTTAAAAACTGTTGTTCCTGTAAAAGCCGATCCAGAACATGCCCACATACTGAAAGATGACAATGTTAATGTGGCCTGCCTTGCAAACAACCACATCATGGACTACGGTGAATCCGGACTTAACGATACCTTAAGAACCCTGGAAACCTATAACATCACAACTGTGGGGGCTGGTAGTAACCTCCAGGAAGCATCTAAACCCGCATATTTTGTCATAGACAACCGTACCATAGCCATTCTCAACTTTTTTGATACAACAACCTTTCAAGAGTTCTCAGAATCAGAGTTACCACCAGCCACAGCTAACACTTCTGGATTTGCACCTGCAGAGTGGAATGTAATAAAAGAAAATGTAGACCAGGCAAAAACTCAAGCAGACACTGTTATTGTGGTTTTCCATTATGGAAATGAGTATTCAACTTCACCAAATGAGTATCAACAGAATCTATCCCGAAAATGTATAGATGAGGGTGCTGATCTGGTTGTAGGAAGCCATCCTCATGTACTTCAAAATGTGGAAAGTTACAAGGGAAAGCTGATCTTCTACAGTTTAGGCAACTGTGTTTTTGACCAGACCAATCCATCCCCCAAGGAGTCGATGGTCGTGAAATTACAGGATTTAAATGGAAATCTAACCGCTATTATATACCCCTTCCGAATTACAAATTCTTGTCCCCGTTTTATGAGTACTCAGAATGCTGAGACTTTCCTGAAGACTATAAAAACACAATCCAATGCAGATATAAAGATAGAAGATGGCAAAGGTATTATAAACCTTGATAATAGTTAATATTATAAAAAAGCCCATACTAGAATGTCTCTGGTTCTAAAAAATAAGGGTTATTCTATAACCCTGCTCTTTCAACAATCACGTCTGCAACCTCTTCTGCTGATTTAAATGGGAAGTCATCAGCAGTTAACACTTGCCCTGCATCACCTGCTTTCAGTTCAACATCTCCAGACTTGCAGGTAGTTTCGGCTCCGTCTGGGAATGCTGATAAGAGGGATTCAGGTGTTCCTATTGGAAATTTGGCTCCTGCCAGCGCTCCCACAATCTGTGCGTGTATTTCTTCTTTAACTCCCATTTTTATCATCTCCTTGGTTGAATACTATTAACTATCGTTAATTATAAATATATACTAAACCGTCATTAAAATGTACTAAGTGCACTTTTATGCACAAATGTGACCTTAAGGGTCAACAAAGGAACCTTTATTATCTACTGCCCAAATATAAAATACATGGAAAATGTGAATAAGATGAATAATTCCAAAATCTATGATACTCCGGCTAAATTAGAAGCAATACACCGTGATATAAAACGATTAATGGAAAGGTCCAATCAGGAATATTTAGATCTAATGATGGCGAATTTAAGGAAGGATTTTATAGATTCAATAACTGCTTATATTAATGATGATATCAAAAAGGGTCTGGAGGGGGGAATGGTGGATCCATGCCCCATGAGGGACACTTGCAAATCAATATTCACTGATTTTCTTGAGGATAATTCAAAAAACATACGGCGGGGAAATGTTTCAGATGAAGTTATCACTGGAAAAAGGGATGAGTTTAGCAAAATAAGAAAACAGGCATCCTTTGATAATTGTGATATTTGTTTCAGTGAAGTTAATTCTCTTTTTGAAAAACAGTTAAACCTCATAGGTTCCTTACAGATATACAATTCTAACGATGAAAAGAAAACAGAAATATCTTCTATAAATGAGGAAGAAATCGTTAAAACTGTACTCGAGCCTTTGTCCAATAAACAGAGACTGCAGATACTAAAATCCATGACCTCTAAAACCCATAGCTTTTCAGCCCTTTCTGAATTAACTGGGCTTCGTGGTGGTAACTTGCTGTTCCACATCCAGAAACTCCTGGAAAGTGATCTTATCATCCAGCGACATGAAAGAGGGGACTACATGATCACCAAAAAGGGATTTAATTTGATGCTGGTGCTTGCTGATTTTCAACAGTACTCAGAAGATTAAACTGCCGCTTAAAAAAATTAAAAAGTACTGCTAATTTAAACAATAACCTGATCAGGCGTTATTTAACCTTTTTTTTATTGATAAAGAGTTTGGAAAATGATCAAATGATTATTTGTATTGTTCTTCAAATGTTATTTTAAATTCGGTTCCATTATCTCTATTTAATTCAATAGTACCATCGAGTTGGTTGGTTAAGTTATTAACTAACTGTAAACCAAGTGTGGATGTGTTTTGGAAGTCCAGATCCTCAGGGAATCCCACACCAGTGTCACTCACTACAAGAACAAATTTATCACCCTCTTTGTGGAAGTCTATCCTGATTTCTCCCTCTCCACCCTCAATCTCTCTACCCTCAATGAATCCATGCTTCATGGAATTAGTCAAAAGTTCATTGACAATTAGGCCCAGGGGAACGGTTGTGTTGATATCTACCATTAATTTATCCGCATTTATATTAAGCCTAACCTTACCGGGATCCGTTATGTAGGTATGGAAAAGGTCATTAGCCAGGGTTCGGATGTAATCACCGAAATCAATCCTTTTTAGATCGGTAGATCTGTATAATCGTTCATGAATGAGTGCCATAGATCTGGCACGGTTTTGACTTTCCTTGAAAATCCCCAGAGCTTCTTTATCTTTGATATACTGAGACTGGAGGTTTAATAAGCTGGAAATAACCATTAAATTATTCTTAACTCTGTGATGTATTTCTTTAAGAAGCATCTCTTTTTCTTCAAGGGATTCTTTTAACTTTTCTTCTGCCTTTTTGTGCTCTGTAATGTCTTGCACAGCCCCATAAACACGTGCACTTTGGCTTTCAGTTGCCGGGATTACTTTGATATGAATTGCCACATTACGTGTCTCACCATCCCTGCGAATAATCCTGTTTTCAAAATCCGTGCCAAAGGCAGGTTCACGAATAGCAAGGGACTTTTTCATCCCCGTTGCGATAAATTGAGCATCTTCAGGGTGTACATATCTCTTTATATAATATTCTATTGGCATGTGATAACCGCCTTCATTCTCTGCGGTTGTGCCCAGCATAGAATAGAATTTATCATTAAATATAAACATCTGGTTATAGGGATCGAGTTCCCAGTTGGCCAGATGCGCTAAATCCATGGCATTGGACAGGCGGATTCGACTTAATTTAAGTGCATCTTCCGCCTTTTTACGTTCAGTTATATCGCGCGAAATTGCAAGACAAACTTCACGCCCTTTATAAGTGATAAGATGATTGTTAACTTCTATAGGTATTCTTCTTCCGTCCTTAGTCAGGTGCACTATTTCAAAAGTGTTATGACCCTTTTCAATGAGCACCCGAGCATTTCCCGGCATTTCCACCCGTTTTTCTGGAGCCACTATATCTGGAGGACTCATATTTAACAGTTCATCTCTGGTGTAGCCTAATCTTTCACTAGCCACATCATTCACTTCTAAGAATTTTCCAGGCATACCATCATCGTTCATCACGTTTAAGGAGATCATATCGTTAGCATTATGGAAGATTCTCCTAAATTTCTCTTCACTTTCTATTAGGGCTTCTTCGACTTTTTGTCGTTCTGTTAAATCCCGGATAATGGATGTGAAATAAGTATCTTCACCTGATTTCCAAAGTGAAAGTGACATTTCACATGGAAATTCAGTTCCATCTTTTTTTAAGCCAATAGCCCTGGATGTTTGGCCTGTTCTATGCAGTTTTCCTGCTTCAAGTGATTTCATTCCCTTTATATGCTCCTTTTTATGTCCTTTGGGAATGAGGATAGATACTGGTTTATCAGAGAGTTCAGAAGCAGAATAACCAAAAAGTTCCAGGAAGCTAGGATTAAAAAATGAGATAATGCCCTCAGAATCCGTGGTAATGATTGCATCTATAGCAGACTCGGTGACAGCGCGGAATTTTTCTTCACTTTGCCTAAGATTTGAAAGGGCTTTTTGTCGTTTGGTAATATCAATACAAAAAACAGTAAGGCCTATTATGTCCTTGTCAGATTGTATGGGGTTATATATATTCTCCCAATATCTCCGGCTGAGGCTTTCCGCCCCATACTCTTCAATTTCTATGAAATTTTCACCAGACAGTGCCCGTTCAAAATTAATTTTAGCTTTCTCCTTATCATCGGGAGAAGAAACATAATCTAACATGCTCATGCCAATCTCAATGTTTGCTCCCCAAATATTTTTCATAGTTTGACTGTGGGCCTGGTTAAAGAAGATGTATTGATAGTCACGGTCCAGTGAAAAGGCAATTATATTTTCAGGACCTTCAAAAATTGAATTAAAAGTAGCATAGGCACGTTTTAATTCTTCTTCTGTTCTTTTGTGGGCAGTGATATCCTCAACCATTTCAATAGCTGCAACAACATTACCTGCATCATCTTTTATGGGTGAAGAAACAATTCGAAAGTTGATTATTTCATCACCTATAGGAGTATCTGTTATAGATTCATGAACTTTTCCATCTTCTAAAGTCTTATATGTTGGGCAATAGGTGCAGATATTTTCCCGGGGAGGATCATTAAATGCTTTAAAGCAGATAGGCTTTCCTGAAATATCTATATTGGGGAACCATTCTTTCATCTGGTTGTTCAAATCCCAAATTTCCATATTTGGACTTATGAAAGCTACTCCAACACCAATACTATCAAAAAGAGTTCTATATTGTTCTTTGGAGGACATTAAAGCATTTTCAATCGTTTTCCGCTCAGTAATGTCACGAACATAACTTAAAACAAGTGGGTTGTTCTCATATTCAATAATCCGGGAATGTATTTCCACAGGCATCTGGGAACCATCTTTACGGAAATGAGCTGTCTCAAAAATAGATTCTTCTTTTTCCATTAAATCTTCAATTCTGGGTTCTATCAGTTTTTCATATTTAGGTACATCCAAATCATGAATATTCATCCCCATTAACTCTTCTTTAGTATAACCACGTGTTTTATAAGCAGCTTCATTCACATAAACAAAATTTCCATCAAAATCATGTAAAAAAACAGAATCCGTGGCTGAATCAAGAAGTTGTATCATGAGCTGTGACTTATCTAATTGAAGCTCCTGATCAGCGAGTAGTTTCTCTAAGTCAATTATTCTTTGCTGCAGTGACTTTAATTCATTTGAAAGATTTTTTCCATCATTTGAATCTTTCACTTCAAACCCCCAATTTCCAAGGCATAAATAGTGAATATCTATTTTATATTATAGTTTTCAATGAATAAAACAATTTGTATATTACTAAAACAATATTGATTGTTACAAATGGCACTTTAAATCATCTGGGTCTTTTTAAATTTATTTGAAAACTTTAATTTTCATTATGAAAGGTAGAGTGTTGCTTAATAATGCAAAGAATTTTTTGCTATTTTTTAAGGGGTTATAATATTTTTTAAAAATCTAATTACGAGTTTCCAACTCCCACATCTCAATACAATCTTCGATGGTCAAAGAAACAGTGCTCTCCACAATTTCTTCTTCTAATTTCGTTTTTTGAAGAGAATCTTTCAGTGGGCCGTACATATTGGCTGCTTTAAGTTTAATCCCCCTCTGTTGTAGTTCATCATAGAGGCCCTCCAACATCTCAGTTCCAGAATGATCAATGAAAGACGTGGCCTCAAAATCTAGAATAAATAGTTTAGTATCTTTATATTCATGATCTATCAAGTTAAGAATGTTATTTTTTATATCTTCAGTATTTAAGAATATTTGAGACCCATCCACCCGTACTATAAGTATTTCTGGAATTATTTCTGCTTCCGGGCGTCTTTTTATATCTAAAAACTGGTCTTTGCCGGGCATTTTCCCCAAAACTGCGATATGGGGATTGTACATTTTTTTGATCAACCCCACTACCGATAGTATCACTCCAATTACAATACCTTCCAACGCACCAAAGAACAATACCGATAGTAAGGTTATGATGGCAATAATGAATTCTATCTTGCTAAAATTATAGATATTACGCAAATGAGGTATGTCCACCAGTCCTTTTATGATGAATAGTACAATAGCTGCCAGTATGGTCTCGGGTAAGTTGGTGAAGATTCCGGTCAGAAATACTAAAACCAGGAGAATAACTAATCCTGACACACCTCCTGCGAGTTGGGTTTTAGCCCCACTATCATTATTTATTGCAGTTCGTGATAGTGCCCCGGCTACAGGTAACCCCTGGAACAACCCCACAGCGATATTTGATGCTCCTAAAGCTAATAATTCCTGGTTTTTATCAATTTTATACTTGTTTTTTGCCGCATATTCGGCGGCAAATAAATATCCTTCCATATAACTTATGAGAAAGACAGTGGCGGCCAGTGTAATTAAAATATTTACATCTAATAAAGAAGGATCGGGAATTACAAGGGAGGGTAATCCCTGAGGGATGTAACCCACTACTTTCACTCCTAAAGAAGTTAGATTAGTAATAGTAATGAGTATAGTTGATCCCAAAACCAGGAAGAGGGTGTTTGGTAGTTTTGGGAATTTTTTGGTGGCTAAGTACAAAAATAGGATTCCAGCCACACCCACAGCAAGAGTGGGTAAGTTAGTTTGATCTATATGGGATAAAAAGTAATATATCCGTTGGAAAAAAGTCCCCGATCCCCCGTATATTCCAAATAATTTGGCGATCTGACCAGATGCAATGAATAATGCTATTCCTGCTAGGAAACCGGTTAATACTGGTTTGGATATGAATTTAACTATAAACCCTAATCTTAAAGCCCAGGACAGTATTGCCAGAAGACCAGCAATAACTGCCACCAGAGATGCAATCATGGCATACTGGGCTGCATTGGGGATCATTAAAGAACCCAGTGTAGAACCAACTAAGATAGAAAGGGTGGAAAGGGGGCCCACAGATAGCTGGCGGGATGTTCCAAAGATTACATAGACTAGAACAGCAACCATTGCCGAATATAATCCAACTTCTGGTGGTAAATTAGCTAAAGATACATATGCAATGGATTCTGGAATTAAAAAAGCACCTACAGTAATTCCGGCTATAATATCCGGCCGCAGCCAATCTTTATTATAGTTCCTGGCCCATTTGGTAATGGGGAGATATGATGAGAAGGATTTCATAATGGATCATGCACAATTATTCTAGGACATTTTTAACAATAATATCATTTCTCTTTTCTCCTAAAAAATCTTCTGCGGGTTTATTAATGTATGTAGCAATTCTGATCTACTTAAACAAAAACATCAATCATACTCTTCAATACTACTTCCGGCATATTGACTTATTGTTTTAGGAGACAAGGTAAAACCTCATTTAGTTTTATAATCTATAATCTAATTTTTATAATCTATATATGATCAGTATATTTTACCATAATCTACGAAATCCCCATCCATACGTTATTCTTCTGATTTTTAAAGGAGTAAACTTAATTAAGTATAAATCCTTTGATTACAAACTTAATATTAAGTAAATCATGGAGTATTTTCCCATAACTTATTATTATTAATAATAATTATATTAAGGAGATTACGCATTTAATGTGATAGGATTAATCTAATAATTTGTAGGTCATGCATTAGGGATGATTTAGTTAGTGTATTTATATGATAATTTAGTGATATTATGGAAGGTTTACTTTGGTGGCTGATAGCTGGAACGCGTGGGGGGATAAATCGCGCCAGGATAATAAATGAACTCAATTCCAGACCATATAATGCCAATCAACTTGCTAAGTGCCTTAAATTAGATTATAAAACTGTTAAACATCACTTGAATGTTCTGGTAAAAAATAATATCGTGATGACCTGTGGTGAGGGGCAGTACGGGACGGTTTACATGCTTTCTGGTGTAATGGAGGAAAACTTCGATTCATTCAAACAGATATGGAAGGAATCTGAAAAAGAATAGACATAATAAAGGAGCGGATTGGAATGGTTTTAAGATATCTGGGTATGGCAGTGGCATTGGCCAACATATCAATTATAATAATTTTACTTTCCATCTACTGGAAGAATTACAGGAAGTGGAAATCAGAATATACACTGGGGCTTTTGATATTTGGAACTTTCTTACTAATCCAAAATCTGCTTTCCATGGGATTTCTGGCTCCCCCACCTCCTCCAATGCCCTCTGGAGTAGAACAAGGGACTGATTATTCTCTCTTACTTATTAATATAAGTCAGTTAATAGCCTTAAGTGCACTGCTGAAGATAAGCTGGAAATAATCTTATCCCCTCCAATCAACTCATCTTTCCTTTTTTTAATTATGATTTAAATTTATCAAATTACTAATTTATTTCTTATCCAATGCATGTTTTTTTATTCAATTTCACGTCTTTTTCTTGTATTAATCCCCTTATATCTGGTCAATATTCCTAAAAATTTATTCAATAATTTTTTTAGAGATTAGTATCCCTCAGAACTTTATTTACTCTATTAAGCATTGTTTTTTAGATCATTTGCACGGATTTTTTTTAACATTACCTCAAGTTTCACCAACTTGCATGTGAGACTTGGGAAAGATTTGGGTGAAGACTGTACGGAACCGGTAAAACTTCGGTTTAATCTGGGAAAAATTACTTTTATGTATTAAATTTAGAAAATAGACATCAAGAGGCATAAATAATGCCGGAGGGTTTATAATTAAAGGAATTATAATAAAAGGGATTTTTATAAGTAAAAATAAATTATTCATATCCATACTAGTCATCATTCTCTTACTATCTGCAATGACTTTTGTAGTAGGACTTCCTGATGATTCTGATGAAATAAATACTAACAATACCACTAATAAGGTTTCAACGGTTAAAGTATTGATATTTGATGGTGATGGTTCAATGGAAGAGAGTGTAGCTGGTATAAAGGCCTGTCTGGATGAAAGTAATAGCATGAATCTTTCCAGTGGGATATACTTTGACTATGACACTAGTAGTGAAATTAACTCCAATACTTTATCTGGCTATGATATTTTGATTATGCCCGGAGGAAACTCCGCAACTTATATTGCCAGTGGCAACATTGACAACGATGACATTAAAGAATTTGTAAACCAAGGTAATGGATATCTGGGGATATGTGCCGGAGCTTATGCTGCATCCAACAGCGTTGATGGGGCTTATTCTGGATGGGGGCTTGCTTCACATGTAAACACTATTGATGTAAGTTATGAGGGATTGGTTTCAATCAACCCCACTTCATCCGGGAGTACGTTAATTGATTCTTCTCAAATAAGTCTTCACCATCAAAATGGCCCTGCAATGTATACTACAAGTTCCAGTGCAACTTCATTTGCTACTTTCTCTGATAACTCAACAGGTTACCAGGGTTATTCGGCTATTGTGGGGGAAAGCTACGGTTCAGGCAGAGTTCTTTTAAGCAGTTCCCACCCTGAAATCGATCCTCAAGATTCACAATTACTGGTGCAAATGATTTTATGGGCCTCTAAAAATTCACGTTAACCATTTTATAATTTGGTTATGTCATGGGCTCTAAGCTTTAATATCTCTTGAAATTTCGCTTCAACCGTTTAATAAGTCTTAGAGCCCTGATACTCACAAAAATTTAACTGGTTAATCAGATGTTTAATTAATAAAATGGTTTACTTGTTGGTAATTTTTTTTGATAATAATCAATTGATACAAGGGTAATGGAGATATACAGAGTAATATAAATAATATTAGCCTCCTAAATTGTGGTCACTATTTTAAAATTGTACTGATATAACACTCTAATTTATAAAATAAAAACTGGAATTCCGGATTTTTTTTGAAAAAACCTGTTTCCATAATATATAAATAGATAAAATTGCAGTTAATTAGTAGATAAAATGGGAATTAAGTTAAATATTAACTAAAAATAGATGGAAATTACACTAATCATGGGTTTTAACATATATTATTTCTTTTTAAAGTCCAATATAGCTCTAACCATGGGAATTTCCTGATTAATATCCACTGAAAGAGGAGGTCCTTCATCAAGGTACATGGAACTTAAAATAAACTTGCCTGATGTTTCTTTTATGTAAGTACTTTCTACAGTATTTTCAGTTTTTATGTGGAATCTTTCAGTTTCACTTCCCTCAAAAAAATCTACAACCTTTTTAGAATCAGTTCCAATAACCCTCAGCATAATCATCAGATGATCATCACCTGAAAAATGAAAATCCTTTATAAACTCTTCAGGAATCTTAATCTCACCCAATGATTCTTTCGTTTCTCTTTTGAAAGTTATGGATGTCTCAACCATTACCCTCACCCCTTATATCTCTAATTTCAATTAACTATTCGGTTTTAATAGTACTAACTAGATTCTCAGGGTCCAATTAAAATCTTATATTGGTCCAATTAAATCCAATTGATATATAAGAACGTACTAGTTATTATGTCTTTTTTAGGGATCTTCACGTTATTTTTTAAAGATATGGATGCTTGTAATGCCTCATGGATTATTTTGGCCTGGATGTAGGGGGATCAGTTTAGGAATTTCACAATTTTTTATCTCAAATCTAAGAGATGTAATATTAATCAGCATTTCTTTATGCTAAAACTGTTTATGGGAAGTTTTCATTGCCATTTAATCATTAGCAAGCAACTGTGAGTTCCTGTTGGCTTGGATAAATCGATAAATATTAAAAGTGTTATTCATTAATTTATAATGATAAATAATTAATAAACATATTACTAGTTAAAGGAGGTGAAAGCTTGGTTCTTGGGATAAACGACCCCTGGATATGGGGTGCATATGTTGGATGCATTCTGGCAACTCTTTTATGTGTTGTTTACGGTATTTTAAATTGGAATAAAGGCGGCGAAGATGAAGAAAAACAGATAAAAGAAGAAGTAGGCTGGCATGATAAAGAAAAGGAAATGCAAGAAAAAGAATTAGGTCTTTGGGATGAAGAAGATGCTTGATCATCCATATTCATAAAAAAGATAGGTTGTGGATTAGATGAATGATTTATTTATACTCAGTATTGTAGTTTTGATCTACCTTTTGATAACAGGTTACGTGGGATATGTGGCCTGGAAACGAACCAAGACCGCCGATGATTACATGGTGGCTGGAAGGGAAACCCATCCGTTTATAATGGCCTTAAGTTATGGGGCGACCTTCATCAGTACAGCGGCTATTGTAGGTTTTGGTGGTACGGCTGGAGTTTATGGGATGGGTCTTTTATGGCTGACGTTCCTGAACATACTAGTTGGTATTTTTATAGCCTTCGTATTTTTTGGAAAACGAACCCGGAAAATGGGACACAATTTAGGAGCCCTAACTTTCCCCGAGTTTTTATCCAAACGTTTTGATAGTAAGTTCATACAGTATTTCAGTGGACTGGTCATATTTTTCGGAATGACGTTGTATGCGTCGGTTGTTCTGATCGGTATGGCCCGCTTCGCCGAAACAACCCTTAATATAGATTATAATATCGCTTTAGTTGTACTGGCAGTCATAGTTGCTTTGTACGTTATTTTTGGTGGAATACGGGGTGTGATGTACACTGATGCCGTGCAGGGGACCATAATGTTCGTGGGAATGGTAATTCTTCTGGTGGCCACCTACTGGATACTTGGTGGAGTGACTGATGCCAACCAGGCCCTGACCAACCTGGTTAATCAGGTGCCAGCCAGTGCAACTGCAACTGCAACTGCAACCGGATTCACTGGGTGGACGTCCATGCCTTCACTCGGAAGCCCATTCTGGTGGACACTGGTAAGCACACTTATCCTGGGAGTGGGAATAGGAGTTCTATCCCAGCCACAGCTCGTAGTACGATTCATGACTGTAAAATCCAACAGGGAACTTAACCGGGCAGTCCTAATAGGTGGAATTTTTATTCTCCTAATGACTGGAACCGCTTTCATTGTAGGGGCGTTATCCAATGTATATTTCTTTGATACCCTTGGGAAGTTAGCAGTACAGGCTGCAGGGGGTAATGCAGATAAGATCATTCCTGCCTTCATAACGGCGGCCATGCCTTTATGGTTTGCGTATCTTTTCATGATCACCCTCCTATCCGCAGCCATGTCTACCCTCAGTGCCCAGGTACATGTGCAGGGAACTGCACTGGGAAGAGATATCTATGAAACAGTGGCCAATAAAAAGGGAGGAGCATCGGTAATGGTTGCCAGGATAGGAATTGCCATTGCCATGATCATTGCAGTTATCATGGGATTCATACTCCCCACCAACATTATTGCAGTGGGCACATCCATGTGGTTCTCCATCACCGCAGCAGCATTCCTCTCCATGTACGTATTTGCCCTTTTCTGGAAAGGATGTACCAAAGCTGGTGCCATATCTGGATTAGTGGTCGGGACGTTGATCAGTCTCTTCTGGCTGGTATTTGAATACAAAAAATCAGCAGAAGCATTGGGAATTGCTAAAGCAATGACTGGCCAGGCTGTGCTATCAACTTCAATGCCATGGCCCACAGTTGACCCTATAATAATTGCTTTACCAATTGCTTTGGTGGTTACAGTGGTGGTAAGTCTTCTAACCAAAAAACCCAGCAAGGAACACATGGAAAAATGTTTTGAGGGAGTGTAAATTTTAGGGAGTTTAACAAAACTCCTACCCTATTTTTTTAACAAATTCCTTCCTTATTTTTTAAACTATTTTTCTTAAAAACTTTAAAACAAATATATTATAAACTTAAAACAATTTGGATTTTTTTCCAACCAATCACCTATTAAACACCGATTTTTTTCATACTGGCTTTAGACAGGGTTTTTTATATTAAAAAAAACCATTTAAACTTTTTTTAAATCCTTTTCAATTAAAATATCCTCTAATCCTCTTCCATCACTGAAACTATAAGTACATCCTGAAACTTAACTAATATGATTAAGCTTTGATGGGGTTAATTTGGTAGTTTAATTTGAGAAACTACCATTCATATGAAGCCGAGGTGATACCATGAGGATTGTGCAAGAAATTGTTGGAAAAGAAGTTTTAGACAGTTCAGCAGTGGTTATTGGAAAAGTTAAAGATGTAGAAGTGAATTTCATGACCAATGAAATTGAAGCCTTCGTAGTAGGAAAAGGGGGCATATCTGAGGGATTAGGATTGTCTAAAGGTGAAACAATCGTTCCTTATGATATGGTGAGTAAGATCGGGGATAAAATACTTCTTAAAAACCGGGATGAAGGAACCAACTATGAATTTTAATTGATTAACCTTTTTCTAACCAATTTTTTAAAGGAATATTATATTTTTTTATTCATGAATCTCATATTTCATGAAATCACAGCGCTCCTACAGGCTCTAAAAATGAATTGAGGCGTGCATTTTGAATCGGGAAAGTTACATAAAACCCTTAGAAAATATTAACTTTAATCACTAAAAAAATGTAGGTGAACATTTTTGGAAGTTAGAGGTATATGCAGTATCTGTGGCCAGCCAGGTAAAATGTACACCTGTTCCATCTGTGGTAGTCTGGTTTGTGGGAAATGTTTTCAATGGAAACAGGGAGTATGCCAACGCTGCCAAAGGGGACTGAAAGTCCATTAAATAACTGTAATAGTAAGTATAAAACCAGGTTAATAAACAGGGTACTACTATTCAATTAAACTTACAATAATTTAATTTAAAAAGGCTAATGATAATTTGAATAAAAATTATAAACTCTTATAAATGGAATGATATCAATGGTGATTAAACAGGAAAAAGACCACCTAATAAGTTTGTTAAAGGCTAACCAGGTTATCAAATTCGGCAAATTCACTCTTTCTTCCGGCAGGGAAAGTGACTATTATGTGGATATGAAAAAAGCCATCACTGACCCCCAGATCCTTTCTCAAGTGGCTAAAATCATTTCTCATATCATCAGTGATGATGATATTGATCTGGTGGCTGGACCTGCCCTCGGAGCTGTGCCCATAGCAACGGCAGTGGCCCTGCACTCGCAGATCCCCATGCTGATGATTCGCAAGGCCCAGAAAGATTATGGGACATCCCAACTTATTGAAGGAGAATTAAAAGAAGGAGATCGGGTCATAGTTGTTGAAGATGTTACCACCACTGGAAATTCACTTTTAAAAGCTGTTAGGGCTGTTCAGGATAACGGGGGGGTTGTGGAGAGAACCTTTGTTGTCGTGGATCGAGAAGAAGGTGCTGTTGAACAGTTGAAAAAGGAAGGAATAATCTTAGAACCCCTGGTATCAATTAAGGATTTTAAATAGTTCTTTTCTTAGTTAAATAGTTTTCCAAGTTCAAATCTATTTTCCCATCTATTTTTTTCTATTCTTCCTGATTGAAACCCTTTTTTTAGTGGGGTTACTCTACACACCTTGTTTAACTATTTGATGGAGTTTAAACTCTTCAAGAGAGTTTAAATAGTTCAATGTCAATGTTTCATATGTTTCACCAGATGCCCCATTTCTGGCTTTAAAATTTTCATCCCCAGCTGAACTGCATTGGGTGAACCAGGTAATGCCACCAGCAGTGTTTCCTTCCAAACTCCTGCTGCTGCTCTGGTCATTATGGCACCGCTTCCTAACTCTTTATAAGTTTCTGATCGGAAAATCTCCCCAAAACCAGTTAATTCCTTTTCAAAGAGGGGGATAATGGTTTCAATGGTAATGTCCCGTTTACCAATCCCAGTGCCACCAGTGCTGATAATGATTTCAGCATCGAGAGTTCTCATTTCATCCAGAGTTTTCAAAAGCTGGTGCGCATCATCCTGTATAACCTGGTAAGACACTATTTCATGTTGATCTTCAAGTGATTCCATTATAATTTTACCGGATAGGTCCTCCGGATTGGAAACAAAATTTGAATCCTTTACTTTCGATGAATTGGATTTTGAGTCGCTTAAAGTAATTATTCCCACTTTAACCTTCAGTGGGCTGTGTTTTTTGTGTTCTTCCATGGTTTTACTTTTCATGTTTCTTACCCGCCTAATTTTGTAGAATTTTAGATAACTGGATCAATTTAAATATAGAATATTATTAGATGGACAATAATAATTAATTAATGATATGAATACTGTAAAAAAATAGATTTCTGTAGAAAAATAGATTTACAAATATAAATATAAGGGATAACATTGATTATTTTATTACCAATAATACTATTTAGATTCCCATTTGTGGATATCAATCATTTAATCGTAAATTGAAATAAACATGCAATTTTAAAGAATCAGTGGACTTGCTATTCCTATTCTTAAGGCATTAAAAAGAGTATTGCACTTTTTAGTGCAAGGGAGGGCATTAGGTCCAAATCGGAGGCGGTTTTTCGCAGGCGAAAAATTGTGAAAGGAGTCTAATGACACCCTCCCTCAACAATTAGTATATTGTTTTGATAACATAAAAACATTTCTCATAAATTATGGGGAAGTGCTAAAAACGTTTTAAATTGGGTTAATAATAAAAAAAACCTTCTAAAATTTTTGAATTTATTAAAAACTAATGGATATATTATATAATCCTCATCATAATCTCGTGGTCCATAAGGATCCAACAGATCAGTATTGGAGAACTTCAGGGTGAATTGAAATGAAAGAGAAAGTTTACGTTCTGGACGCATCAGGAATTATTGGGGGTTTCATATCCTCAAAACACAAGAACATCACAAGTAGTGCTGTTATATCCGAAATTAAAGATTTGAAGTCCCAAATAACTATGCAATCTGCCCTGGATCAAGGTAAAATTATTATTAAGGAACCAGATTCTGATTCACTGAACCAGGTTCAAGGTGCAATTGAAAACTCTGGAGATATTTTAAGGTTGTCTGAAGTGGATATTGAGGTGGTGGCCCTGGCAGTTACTCTTAAAACAAATCACAATCCTACTGTGGTTACTGATGATTATTCCATACAGAACATCCTGAAAATTCTAGAAATTCCCTACAGAAGTGTTTTAACAGAGGGAATTAAACAGACATACGGATGGATCAAAATATGTAGAGGTTGCCGGAAGAAATATCCTTCAGATTATAAATGGGAGGACTGTGAAATCTGCGGGGCAGTTGTTTATCGTAAAAGGATCAAAAAATAACCGTTCTCTATGACTAAATTGATTAACATTTCTCAGAATAGATTTTTCTCCGAATTAGATTAATTCTCCAATAGATTAATTCTCCAATAGATTAATTCTCCAATAGATTACTTCTCTAAAAATTCCATTTCTCAGAATCATGAACTGTTTCCAAATAGGGATTCAAATTTAAATATAAGGATCTATAATTGGATTCTAATCAATTTGTAAATGAAAATATTTTAACTCCATCACAACAGTTTCCATACTGTTCGGAGGTAATTATAATAAACATAGTGATTCATAAACATATTGATTCTATAGGTGAACTATGAAGATAATGAAGATTGGCGTAGTGGTACACGGACCCGAAATAGTTGATTCTGGCCATGCCCAGAAGTTTTTGGATTTTCTGGAGGATTACGGTACAGTTCGGGCAAGATTAGGTGGTACTATGGGGAGGACTGCTGTTATCGATGCTCATCTGGAAGATAGGATCGATATAAGTCAGAAACTGTTCCCCAGCCAGTCAGTGGACAAATTCAAGGATGAAAACTGTGATGTTATTTTTCTTATTAATTATGGTAAATCCAGTGTAACTGGACATGCCTTTGGATACAAGGTTTACCATAACTCTCAGGGCCAACCTCCCCTCATTCAAATGGAAAGACCAGGGGAGGAGGATGGTAGTGTGGTGGTCTGGAGGGAAGACAAAATAAAACTGGCAAAAGAAATATCTTTCAAAATGGGACTTAAGCTGGTCTCTCCAGAGGAGATCAGGGAATGCCTATTTTCAGAAGATCCTTGTCAGGAAGTTTCCAGCACTATCTGCCGAAAAATTGCAGGTGTGTCCCCGGAAGAGAACATATTCGTTAATGGCATAGTTATTGGAAAATCCACATCATCAGAGGTGGCTATAGTTGCTGAAAAGGGCATGATAACTCAACTTATAGGTGGGGAATTAAAGGAACATGGTGTGGAGAAACTGGGGCCAGTGGAACTTGAAAAAGCCATTGTAAAAACAGGCCTGTTGCGTAAATCCAGGGTTAAACCTCGTATATTAAAATCTGAGAAATCTAACGTTAATTTCACTGTTTCTTACCTTAACCATGCTGCGGAGGATATTTACAGATTGAAAAATGCAGATATGGTGGTTACAGTGGGTGATGACACCACTCTGGTTGCTGCTGATATACTTTACCGTTTCAACGTCCCTATAATTGGTATAACTGATGGAGATCTGGATAAAGTTGTTGAAGAAGGCTTTACAGCGGAGGGTTCTTTGATTGTGGAACTTGAGAGTGGCTGGGATGATTTGGTGGGCGATAAAATCTTTTTAGAACTTTTCAACAATGAGGAGACCATAGAAATAGAAAATATAGAAAATTTTAAAAGTAAATTGCTACAGATTATTAGTAATATAACCCACCAATACCAGGTTAAGTACAGTTGATGATTTTCCAAACCAGGAACTATAACCGGGAATGGCACTGGAATTATAATGGATTTTGGGTCGTGATTTGGTTATGAGGGTCTCTTAATAAAGGATAAATCATTAATAATAATTATAACTTTAAAATAATTAATATATTGGATTTTAACTAATAAAAATAGAGGTGCACTCTTGGATTTAAAGTCACTTGTTGATTCTATACGGAGTTTTGAAGGTATTACCCGTAAAAATCTCATAAAAGACGTAACGGGTCTCCTGGAAGAGACTTACAACATTGCAGGAAGAACTCTTCTTGGTTTTGGTGATGATGCATCAGCCCTGGAAATCGGGAACAGCCAGGTAATTCTAATGGCCGCCGATGGAATGTGGGGAAAGCTAATGGAGGCCGATCCATGGTGGGCGGGTTACTGTTCAGTACTGGTAAATGTCAATGATATTGCAGCCATGGGCGGAATACCCATCGGGATGACTAACGTCATATCTACTCAGGATAAGGATATATGCAGCCAGATCATGGATGGAATTAATGAAGGGGTTAAGAAATTTGGAGTGCCAATGGTAGGGGGACATGTTCACCCCGATGCACCTTACAACTCCCTGGATGTGTCCATAACAGGTATCATGAACCGTGAAGACATCATCACCAGCTGCGGAGCCCGCCCTGGAGATAAAGTGCTGGTGGCAATAGACCTGGACGGTGCCATCCACCCCCAGTTCCGCCTGAACTGGGACACCACCACCATGAAAAGTGCAGAACTAGTCCAGGCACAGATCACCACCATGAATGAAATCGCACAAAAACACCTTTTAAGTGCTGGGAAAGATATTAGCAATCCTGGAACCCTGGGAACCCTGGGAATGCTCCTTGAAACCTCAAATGTGGGAGCTACCGTGGAACTGGAACTCATACCCCGACACACCGATGTGAGCTGGGAGGACTGGCTCCGACTTTACCCAGGATCAGGATTCGTGCTCACCGCAGCTGAGGATAATGTGCAAGAGATCATTGAAATCCTGGAAAACGTCAACATAACCACCAACGTGGTGGGTAGTATAATATCTGACCGGAAACTTTATTTAACCTCGGGTAATGATGAAGAGGTTGTTTTTGACTTTTACACCGATAAAATCACTGGAATACATGATGAAAAGCCCTAGGAGGGTAATCTAATGCTGGTGAAGATCAATGGAGAAAAAATAGAACTCCCTGAAGGATCAACAATACAGGATGCAATCAATGTAGTGGGTGCACCATATCTGCCTGGATGTGTCCTGGGACTGGTTAAGGGGACTGAAGAAGTAGAAAAACACGTTAACAAATACAGCCTGAAAACCAACAAGGGTAGCATTATTATTGAAATCCTGGAAGACGCTCCTGAAAAGTTGGTTTCAACCTGGAAAGAACGTTACAAAGAATTTTCTAAAATGGGAGTGCGCTGGACCACATCCCAGGAAGTGGCAATAGGGCCCATTGTAACAGAACTCACGCCTAGCCGGGAAAAATACCGCTACCATCGTTGGGATGTTCTTTTCAGTCTCTCTGGATTCACCGCAGATGCCACCCACCTCATACTTTCCATGGGAGAACATGAAGCTACTTACGGCGCACCTGAAGAAAACCGGGGAGTATTTGCCCGGGTGGTTGGGGGTAAAAGAACCATCCTCAAACTCACTGATGATGATGAAATATTAAAGGTAAAACCAGTCCTGGAAAGGGAGAGCATAGTTAAAAGTGCGGCAATCACCAACCTGGAAACCCTCCTGGAAGAAGGCAACCAGATATACACCTATGTACAGGTTAAACCCAACCCTAACTCCCCTCAATCAGTGGAACATTTCTATGCCCTACTGGATTCCGGGAAAATTCGCGTTGATTATGATTCAAACACATTCGTAGGATTCTATGCATTACAGGGACTGAAAAAGGAAACTGAACAGATAGATCAGCGTAAAAGAGGAACTATAACCTTCCGTAATACTGGAAAGGGAGTGGGCCGAGTTTACATTTACAGGGAGGACCGTGTTTCCACACCATCCCACAACGTGCTGGGAAAAGTGGAGAATGGAATGCAGTTACTGGACATCGCCAGTTACGGTGATGAAGTAACATTTAAAACATCCCCTGGCAGAATAATGACTCTGGCTATGACTCAAAAAGAGGCAGAAGAGTTTTTAAAAGAAAATGGGATTAAACAGGTCCGTGAAGGTTTGGAGGATGATCAGGCAGTGGTTGTCAGACAGGAACCTCACTTTACCATGGAAATCATTGATAAAGGTGAAGTTAAAACCTTTGGCATTCCTGAAGAAGACATCGTTCATATTGAACTGGGCAATCAATCCCCTCGTTCTGCATGGTACTTCCAGAAAATAACTGGGCTTTTAGATTCTCCAGTAGGATCTTTAGATGTTCATTTTGCTTTCCCTGGGATGAAATTGGTAATGTTTAAATCTGTTCCTAAAGAATCTAAGGGATTAATACCGGAATACACACCTAAAGATGTGGTAAAAGCAGGGGAAATAGGTGTTACCAACATGTCCCGCCGCCATATAGGGATGGTGGGGGTACGTTTCGAGGATAACAATGAATTTGGCCCTACCGGTGAACCCTTCCAGGGAACCAACATCATTGGAAAGGTGGTAAGGGGATTGGAAGATTTGGAAAAATATAAAGAGGGGGACACCATTTATGTTACCAGAAAAAAATAAAGTCACCAGGATGATTGTACTGGGACCCAAAGCCCAGCTGAGCCAGAGTGAACTGGTGGGGAAACTGCATATGTTAGAATTACCCCTGACCATTAAATCCACTTGTTATGGTGCAGTAATACATGGGGAAGAATCGGATGTGATGGATGCAGTTAACCGAATAAGAAAACTAGACCCATCCAACATTTTTACTAAAGACCGGGGATTTCCACCAGGAGACCCTCGAAGGTGCCGTGCAAAACGAGGAGCCGCCAGGGAGGGATTCCACCAGTTAGAAAAAGAATACGAACTCCTGGAATATGTTTGTGATGCCCTGGAAAACCCGGAGAAGGTGACCCTGGAGGCACCTGAGAAAGTAACTCCAGATGATTTTAGAAAAATTGCCCAGGAGTGTGAAAAATGAACATTAATGCATCCTCCACCGGGGAAGAAATAGCACCAATGGCCCTGGCCATTCACCAGCTGGTAAACGGACTCCCCATTACCATGCGTAGTCTCAACAGCCCTGGTGTCCGCATTGAAGATGGTGAAGTTTTGGATTATAATTACACAGGCCCTATCCTGGAAGAAGTCCTAAAAAGTGGTGAAATGAGTCATAAAATTCCAGATACCGGAGAGTATAAAGGCACACCTGTGGTGGTGGTTCCTGTTATTGAAGCGGGCCAGGTCATAGCAGCCATGGGGGTGGTGGACATAACTAAGGGAATTTACAGTGATATAATGGAAATTACAAAAAGACCAGAAGAACTCACTGGATCCAGAGGTGGTCTGCAGTGAAAATAGCTGTTTTCCCACCTAACTCGCTTATACTGGCAGATATGGTGGAGCGAAGAGGTCATGAACCCCTGGTTATCCAGAAAGAAATTCGTAAAAAGGTCACTGACCCGGATATAGACTCTCCGCCATTTAACATAACTGAAGAAGAACCCATCAAAGGATTGAAATATGCAGCCATCGAAGTACCCTCCGGTGTAAGGGGAAGAATGGCCATATTCGGCCCCATTATTGACGAAGCCGAAGCTGCCATAATCATGGAGGACGCACCCTACGGGTTTGGATGTATAGGCTGCGCCCGTACCAACGAACTTTCAATGTACTTCCTCAGAAAGAGAGGCATCCCGGTGCTGGAGATCCACTATCCAAAAACAAGGGAAGAAACCATGGAAGTGGTTAACCGGATTAACACCTTCCTGGATGAGTTAGATAAACCAGATGATGAAGTAAATCAATCGGAAGAAGCTGAACAGACTGATGAATCTAACCAGGGGAAACCAAAGGATCAGGTGGAGGAATAACATGGTAAAAATAGCTCAGATTTCATGTGGAACCGAGTACAGTGGGGTCCAGAAGGAGATTGAAAAGGCTGCATCCACCTTTGGAGCAGAGATCATCATCCCTGAAGCAGACCTGGACTACATCGATGAAGCATATCATAAATTTGGATTCAACGCTGCCAGTAGTAGCATACGCTTAATGATCGCCAGGGCAATGTCCCTGGCTGAGGGAAAATCAGATGCAGATGCAGTCTTCATAGCCACCTGTTTTAGATGCGCAGAAGGAGCACTGGTCCGAAACGAGGTAAGGCGTTTCATACAAGAGAACACTAACCTACCAGTGGTTACATATTCATTCACTGAACGAACCAAGGCCGATGAACTCTTCATCAGAATGGAAGCCCTCTCCACCATCGTAGCCAGAAAAAGCCTACTGGCCAGGGAAAAACAGGAAGGACTCACCCTGGGCATAGACTCAGGTTCAACCACTACTAAAGTGGTTTTAATGGAAAATAATAAGATCATAGGTACCGGATGGCTACCAACCACCGATGTCATCGGTTGTACCAAGGATGGAATGGATCAGGCCTTCAAGGACACTGGTTATAAATTTGATGATGTGGATGGGGTGGGAGTCACTGGTTACGGCCGACTAACCATTGGTAAACACCTGAATGCAGCCCTTATACAAGAAGAACTCTCTGTTAACTCCAAGGGGGCAGTTTACCTGGCAGGACACCAGAAAGGTGAAGCCACTGTACTGGACATAGGTGGTATGGATAACAAAGTCATCACCGTCAACGATGGTATTCCGGACAACTTCACTATGGGGGGAATATGTGCCGGAGCCTCAGGAAGATTCCTGGAAATCACCGCCCGACGTTTAGGGGTGGATATAAGCGAACTCGGGCCTCTTGCTCTCAAGGGGGACTTCAAAAAAGCAATCCTGAACAGTTACTGCATAGTATTCGGTATTCAGGACCTGGTTACATCTCTGGCTGCAGGTGGTGCTAAAGAGGATGTAGCGGCAGCTGCATGTCACTCTGTTGCGGAACAGGTCTACGAACAGCAATTACAGGAAATTGATGTACGAGAGCCCCTGATCCAGGTAGGGGGAACCAGCTTAATTGGTGGACTGGTGGAAGCAGTCAGCACAGTCCTGGGAGGAATGGATGTTATTGTACCTGAATACTCCCAGTACATTGGAGCTGTTGGAGGAGCCCTACTTGTTTCTGGATTGGGAGATAAGACAGATTTTGGGGCTAAAAAATAATCCAGGGGATATAAAATGCAGGTAGAATGCTACGATGAAAGTGGGCGAGAAGTCTACGACATGATCTTAAGACACATTCTCCAGGAAGTGCAGGTAACCCGTGCAGTAAAGGATGTTCAGATATACATTGACCCCCGTGAACCAGTATTCATTATTGTGGTCCAGTATGAAAAAACATCCCCACCAGTGGTCCTGGAGGACTTCGCAGAATATGAGTATGACTCAGAAGCCAACGAAGCTTTCATAAAGATAAAAGATGAAAATTACCTACCTGAACTTCTAAAAAAACTCTGGGAACTTGAGGGGCGGAACAAAATCCACCAGCCCAGCCGTTTTGAGGTTATAATAGATGATCCTCAACTCAAACTGGAAGGAATGGTGGTACACGACCCAGAAGAGGATCTAAAAAAGAAGGTCTACGATGCCATTTTCCGCATCATCCCCGAGGGATTCCGGGTGGTTGAACACTACTCTGAGGGTAACATCATCGCTTTGACCTGTTCTGATGAGTACATCAAGGAAGAATATCTGGAAAAAACTCACGAAATTATTAAAAGAATGAAAGAGAATAAGAAATCATATGAAGTAACAACACTCCCTGATAATAAAGTGAAACCTTCAAAAGATGCAAAACCACCCACTAAACTGGGGAGGAAATTCTATGAATGAATCGAAATTTGCACATATAACCCGTGTACATCCATGTTTTAATGAAAAAATGCATGATAAGGTGGGAAGAGTTCATCTGCCCATTGCACCTCGCTGTAATATACAGTGCAACTTCTGTACCCGTGAACTAAACAAATGCGAGCAACGCCCCGGAGTTTCCTCCAGGGTCATGACTGTAGAAGAAGCAGTAACCCATGTGGCCAAAGTCATCAAAGAAATGCCCATCAGTGTGGTGGGAGTAGCAGGACCAGGAGACGCCCTGGCCAACCCAGAAACACTGGATTTCTTCCGTATCATTGATAAAAAATTCCCAGACCTCATAAAATGTATGAGTACCAATGGTCTCCTCCTGGCAGATATGGCTGAGGAAGTGGCTGAAGTTAACATCAGCACCATCACTGTAACCGTAAATGCAGTAGACCTTGAAATCGGTAAAAAAATATACTCACGGGCAGTCTATGGTGGTAAGGTCTACGAAGGAGAAGAAGCCTTCAAAATCATATCCCAGAAACAGCTGGAAGGAATAGAGAAAGTTTCCAAGCTGGGGGTGGTGGTTAAGGTCAACAGCGTCCTCATACCAGGGCTCAACGATGAACACATCGAGGACATTGCCCGGGAAGTTAAAAAACGAGGCGCCAGTCTGATGAACGTCATACCACTCATACCATTATATAAAATGAAAGATTATCCTAAACCTGGATGCGAAGAGCTTTCCAATGTAAGGGATAAAGTTGAGGAGACCTTACCTGTCTTCCGGGCCTGTACCCAGTGCCGGGCTGATGCCTACGGAGTTCCTGGAAAAGAGGACAAACACTTGGATATGACACCCGCAAGCCATTATTAAGGGATTAGTTAATCCCTGAAATATTTATTTTTAAATTTTTTATTTAAATAAGTCAATCAATCTTTTTTTAAAACATTATTATCAAAATATTACTATCCTGCATTACATCAATAATATTACTATCAGGGCAATTGTCATCAGAATAATTGTCATCAGAATAAATTGCCATCAGAGCTTATTACACAATGGGATGTGAATTTAACATGAAAACCATGTACTGGAAGGATGACCTCCTTTGCTTATTAGATCAGACACTCTTACCACATGAAACTGAATACCTTGTTTGTGGAACATACCAGGATGTTATAACTGCCATTAAAACCATGGTGGTTCGGGGCGCCCCAGCCATAGGTGTGGCAGCAGCCTTTGGAATGGCACTGGCCTATCTGGCCGATGAGGACATGGAAAAAGCAGCTCAGGAAATGAAAGATGCCCGACCAACTGCAGTGAACCTGTTCTGGGCAGTGGACAGAATCATGGGGGCAGATGACCCTGTAGAAGAAGCAATACTTATGTACGGGGAGGATATGGATACCAACCGGCGTATGGGGCGACACGGAGCCACAGTGATAGATGATGGTGACACCATCCTAACCCACTGCAATGCTGGGGCACTGGCCTGTGTGGATTACGGCACAGCATTAGGGGTTATCCGTGCGGCCAACCAGGAAGGTAAAAACATAAGCGTGGTGTGTGATGAAACCCGACCAGTACTCCAGGGAGCCAGACTGAGTGTCTGGGAAATGCAACAGGAAAACATACCCGTGAAACTGATAGTAGATGGTGCTGCTGGCCGCCTCATGCAGGAAGGACAGATAAACAAGGTAGTCATAGGGGCAGACCGTGTGGCTAAAGGAGGAGTAGCCAACAAAATCGGGTCCCTCCTGGTGGCACTGGCAGCCAAACGATTCAACGTACCATTCTATGTGGCTGCACCCAAAAGCACATTTGATAGTGAAAAAAGTATTTATGACGTAAAAATAGAAGAAAGAGATCCGGGGGAAGTTTTAAGCTTTGCAGGGTGTCAGGCCGCGCCTCTGGGGACTGAAGTGAGGAACCCATCATTTGATGTGGTACCCAGTGACCTAATAACTGGTATTATAACCGAGGATGGGATAGTTGATCCTTTTTAGGATGGGATGATCCTTTTAGATGAGTTTGATCCTTTTCATAGGGTCTGTTCTCCTTGTAAATCCAACAACCACTAATAAACGATTTTCTTTTAAATTTATTATTTTTTTCATTATGCGCGCTTTATTTTAAGTAATTTTAATCAGCAATTAATCTCTTTGATAAATCTACAAATGGTTCAGTTACATCCACCCCTGCCAGTTTCCCCATGGCCTTAAAAAATTCATCTGCAGATCTTTCTTCTAAATCCCAGCTTTTGCAGAAAATACTGTTTTGACCGTGTAAGATCTTTACCTGCCAGATGTCTCCGTCTGTTAGGATGTTATCTTCTTGAGGTATGTTCTCTTCAGTTGGAATGCCTTCGTTTTGGGAACCACATTCACAATTATCATCCTCGCAGTGACAATCTTCTTCCTCATGATCCCCTTGACATGATGAGTCTTCCTCATGATCCCCGTCACCTGATGAGTTTTCCTCAACTTCACCCGGCCAGTGACATTGCTCCCAGTCCCAGATCCCAAACTGATTTAGATCATCCCAGAACCGCTCCCATTTGTTTTCTTCTGGAATTGAGACCATGGTAATGTATTCATTCTTTTCGGAAAGATGAGAATCAGCTTCAGAAAAAAAGAAAAGCCTCCCATCCACAAATTTAAGTGAGTTATGTCCTCCTAAGTTAAATGAATATTCTACTTCCAATAATTTTGGAAACTGTTTATCTATCATAAAAAAAACTCCTGTATTTTATCAAGTATTCTATTACTTGCTATGTACTCATTTCCCGTTAATACGGGCATCAATGGCCACATGCCATACCCCAGGACTCCGGGACTTAACCTTCCGCATATCCAGTACTTCCACCTGACGTGGATAAGCTGCTTCTTCAACTCGTTTGATGGGATCTTCAAAGTCCCGGCTGAACTGGTAATAATTCAGAGTTCCCCCTGGCTTTAAATGTTCCACTGCCACTGGAAGGAACTCACAGGCCGTTCCAGGCAGGTTCATAATAATCCGGTCAGCTTGAACATCCAGATCCTTTAAAACTTTTGCCACGTCTCCCAGTATTGGGTTAATTTTGCCCTGCACCCGGTTCAGTTTGATGTTTTCTTTAAGGTAGTGAATTGCTTCTGGGTTAATGTCTACAGCGTAAATCTTCACATTCTGAAGATGAGGCCTCCGGGCAATGTTAATGGCAAAGGGACCCACACCGGTGAACATGTCAATAATTACCTCACCATCATGAACCTCATCACCGATGATCCTTCGTTCTGTGGCCAGACGGGGGCTGAAGTAGACGTTTTTCACGTCTAGCATAATACGGGAATCATATTCACGGTGGATGGTTATAGAAACATCCTCACCCGTAAGATGTTCCAGCTCACGGGTGCGGACAACACCCTTAATTGCACTTTTTTTACGGTAAACAGACCTTCTTTTGGTGAATTTAAGAGCTGCCTCACCAATAAGGTATTTTTCCTCCTCCAGACCATCAGGAATCTCCAGTATCACAACATCCCCTATGATATCGAAGGATTTTTTAAAGTCATCCATCTTCTCCAGGGGTATCTTTCCCTGGAGATAGTCTTCCATGTTACGGGGTCTCTTTTTAAGTTCTTCAAATTCAATTTCAACAACATTATCCTGGCAAAATCCTATTTCTTTTAAAAAATCATTATCTGGTTCTTGATTTAGAGGGAGGTACACATAATCATCAGAACGCTTGATCTTCCAGTTATGATCTAGGATTAAGTTCTCCTGTAGAAATAGTCGGATGCGGTTGGCTTCTTTTTTAGGGACCTTTAATCCAATCATGGGATTCCTCTAATTTTTTATTATAATCTTTAATATTTTATTTACAATCTTTTGGAGATTACTAATTTAACAAGATTACTAGTTAAGATTTATGTTAACTCTAAAATAAAATATTAACTTTAAAATAAAATTTTATAAACTTCTCATCCCATAATTAGATGTTGAAGGTGAAAAAAATGCTCTACCTGGTTGGACTGGGACTTTACGATGAAAAAGACATATCTTTAAATGGACTTGAGGCCATTAAATCCGCTGATGTTGTTTACGCTGAATTTTACACTGCACGTCTTTTTGGAGGTGATCTAAAATCACTGGAAAACCTGGCTGGAGTAACCATAAACATACTCCTCCGTGAAGAAGTGGAAGAGGAAAATTTACCGATAAAACAGGCAGAAACGAAGAACGTGGCATTTCTAACAGCCGGTGACCCATTAATGGCCACCACCCATTCTGATATCTTGATGGAAGCTCGGAAGAAAGGTATTAAAACCAGAGTTATACATGCCTCATCCATCCTTTCAGCAGCTCCGGGTATTGCCGGGTTACAGGCCTATAAATTCGGAAAAGTAACCACCATACCCAGACCGGAAGAAAACTATTTCCCCCACTCACCCTATCAGGTTATTGGAGAGAATAAGGAAATGGGACTGCACACTCTGGTTCTACTGGATATCCAGGCCCACCGGGATTATTACATGACTGCCAATAAAGGTCTGGAATACCTCCTGCGCGTGGAAGATGAGCGAAAGGAAGGACTCATAACTGAAGATACTCTGGCAGTGGTGATTGCCCGCGCGGGTTCCCCTGAACCTCTGGTCCGCGCAGACAGGGTGAATGTTTTAACTGAAGAAGATTTTGGAGGACCACTACACTGCATAATAATACCAGGGGATCTGCACTTTCTGGAGGCTGAGGGGCTGGTTATTTTGGCAGATGCACCAGAAGAAATCTTAGAAAGTTAAAGTTGTTATGTTAAGACTTTTGAGAAGATTTTATGAGCCGTTCCAGGGATTTAATATTATTTTAATATTTATCCCACTCATTATTAGATTGTATCAATACGTTTGCAGCGTAAAAATAAGATAAAATGATTAATCCTTCAGTTTAAAGATTAAATCTTTCAGTTTAAAAATAAGATAAAATAAGATAACATGGCAGTTAAAAAACTTAAAGAGAAGTTCAACGGTGCCAGACCATTCTTGAAATGGGCGGGGGGCAAAACTCAGCTACTTTTAGAACTTGAAAAAAGATTACCCCAATCCATACTGGAAAATGGGATTATTGAAATGTATGTGGAGCCCTTTGTTGGTGGGGGTGCCATGTTCTTCTACCTGAAAAACCAGTACCAGATTAATGATACCGTTCTCCTGGATGTTAATCCAGAGTTAATCATGGCTTACAGGGTGATTCAGCGGGATGTGGATAAACTCATCACCATCCTGGGGGAAATGGAAATCGAACACCTCCAGAAGGATGAAGTGCGAAGAAAAGAGAATTTTTACCGTATACGGACGGAATACAACCGGCAAATGCAGGTAATGGACTATCAGAATTATGCTGATGAATGGATCCAGAGAACTGCTTCTCTGATATTTCTGAACAAGACATGCTTCAATGGACTTTTTCGCCTGAACAGTAAGGGTGAGTTCAACGTACCCTTCGGCAGGTACAAGAATCCTACCATCTGTGATGAAGGAAACCTGCAGGCAGTTCACCAGGCACTTAAAAAAACAGAGATACTATGCGCAGACTTCACCCATGCCCAGCACTTCATTAAAAAAGACACATTAGTGTACATGGACCCTCCATATCGCCCCCTGAACAGCACTTCTCACTTCACCAGCTACTCCAGGGAAAGGTTCAGTGACCAGGACCAGGAAAAACTGGCACGTTTTTACAGGGAAATGGATTTAAAAGGAGCACACCTAATTTTAAGTAACAGCGACCCTAAAAATCATGACGTGGAAGATAATTTCTTTGATGAACTTTACCAGGGATATGAAATAGATCGAGTGCCTGCTAAACGAAACATAAACTCCAACACATCCAGCAGGGGCGAGATAAACGAATTAATCATCAGAAACTTCCAAGATTAAATTTGGATGATAAAATATATATTAAAGTCTAATTGAGTGAATTAAGTCTGATGTTGAAATCAATAAATTGGAGTTATTTCGATTTAGGTTGGGATTATTTGAATTTAGATCAGATAATGCCGGGATTTATGGATTATGGGGATTATAAGACTTTATTTAAATAATCAGATTGATCTATGATTTCCAGGATGATATGATGAATTAGGAGGGAATACCTTGAAATGTGCTTCCTGCACTAAGAAAGACTGTTTTAACGGCAAAGACTGTGTGGAGATTAGGGAAGAAATAAAAGAACTTTACTCAGGACGTGAAATTGATTTATTGAAATCATCTTCTGCCATCGAAGCCCGATACTACATGCAAAAAACCCGGATTGAAGAAGTCATTCTTTTTTCAAAGGAAATGAATTATAAAAAGATTGGATTAGCCTTTTGTGTTGGTTTAGAACAGGAATCCCACATGATACAGGAACTGTTCAAAAAACATTTTAAGATACACTCAGTTTGCTGTAAAGTATGTGGTATTAATAAGGTTGATTTCGAACTGGAACAGATTGATAAAAACGGTTACGAGGCCATGTGTAACCCTCTAGGGCAGGCATTAATTCTCAATGAAAAAAACACAGACCTCAACATCATAATCGGGTTGTGTATCGGTCATGACATACTGTTCACCAATCATTCGAATGCTCCAGTAACCACACTTGTTGTAAAGGATAGAGTGCTCGCCCATAACCCATTAGGCGCAGTATACTCAAAGTACTATCAAAATAAACTTACCCAGTGACTGGTCTGATCAATAGAATCCATAATGGTCAGATCATCCTTTATTTTGAGATCCCTCCAATTATCAAGGTCTATTTAACTCCCTCCAATTATCAAGGTCTATTTAACTCCCTCTAATTGGTAAGATTTTTTGTAAATCTTCTAATTTATTAAGGCTCGCATAAATCCTTCAATTTTTTAAAACCCCTACTCATTTTCAGAGCTCACATATTTATCAGTAAACTCACATTTTTCCACATTTTGCATGGGAATTAGTACTATCTTCCGTCCTGTCTCCTGTGCTCCGTAAATAATCTCGATTAAACCACGTTTTTCATGGATTTCAATGGATTCCACTCCAAACTCGCCTTTGCGAAAGTTATGTACACTTTCATTGATCATGCTCACTTCAATCCGGTCAATCATCTTTACCACCATCTTATCATGTTTATTTATCAATTTTCTAATTATAACTGATTTTAATCTATCTCTCATGGAATAAATTTACTTTCATTGAATGTTCATTGGAAACCCGGAAAAAAATAAAACATAATGAGATCCACTATTCTACAGGTGATGATTTTTTTATCATAGAGGAGTTTGGAAAATGAATGATATCATTATTGAAGCCCGAGAGGTCACCAGAGACTTTGGTGATTTCAGGCAGTGGATAAACTCAATCTTAAAATTAAAAGAGGAGAAGTTTTTGGCTTTTTAGGGCCTAACGGTGCCGGTAAGACCACTTCCATTAGTATTATGGTGGGACTACTACGCCCCACCAGTGGACAGGTCTTCATTGATGGAAGTGAAGTGGAAAAAGTGGAAAAGGGCACAATCGGCATCTGTCCCCAGGAACTGGTACTCTGGGATTTTTTAACCTGTAAAGAGAGCCTCATGCTTATGGGGGATATGTACGAGGTTCCCAAGGATGAATTAAAGAAAAGAGTGCAGAAACTCTTGGATGATCTTTTCCTGTCAGATAAGGCCGACACACTGATCACCCAGTTATCCGGGGGGTATGAAACGTCGCCTCAACCTGGCCCAACTTCTGGAACCAACCATTCCAGTTATATGACCTACTGTCATGGACTCATGTGCTCAACGCCCTCAGATCCACCCTCACCTATGGGTGTGGTTGGAGTGACATTTCCTACCAGGTGGGATGGGCAGTTCTGTAACCCTAATTCTATTCATGATTGGTGTGGGATTGTTTTCAAAAAATAGATTAAGGGCAGAAAACTGAAATTAATATAACCTACAAGATGTACATTTAAATCGCTAAAATAAGCATAGAATGAAATAAGTATTTAGAATGGATTTTATGTACTTAGTAGATCCGAGGTTAGTCAGATCAAAGTCTTGAACTTAGTAGATTACAGGAGTCATGATAGATATGCCGACAGAAAAACATGGCCACAAACACCATGGTAAATCCACTAGGGACATTCTGGATCCCACCCGTATTCTAGGGGCAATTGGATTGGATGAAGGTCAAATATTCATGGATGCCGGTTGCGGGGATGGATTCATTTCCCTGGCTGCATCGAAAATAGTTAAAGAAAATGGAAAGGTCTATGCACTGGATGCCTACCAGCCCAGTCTGGATGGTCTCAAAGATGAGATTAATGAACTTGAAATTGGAAACATGGAAGTCATACTGGCTGATATGACCATAACCATCCCCTTGGATGATAATCTAATTGATATGTGTGTCATGGCCAACGTGCTACATGGATTTGCCAGTGAAGGTACATTGGAACCGGTTTTAAGTGAAATAAGAAGAGTTTTAAAGCCAAATGGTACTTTTGCTGTGGTGGAGTTCATCAAGGCAGATGGACCTCCTGGACCACCATATGATGTTCGTTTAACCCCTGAAGATGTGGAAAATATCCTGGAAAAACACGGATTTAAGATAGGTGGTACAACGGAAGTTGGCAAATACCATTACCTGGTGGAATCCTTTAAAAAATAACTGGAAGGATGAGAATTGGGAAATGGTAAGTAAAATTAAGAAATTTTAGAAAAAATAATGAAATGTGGATGGTTGGCCAATGTTTGCCTAATACAAACGTGTAACTCTAATACAAAGGTGTGTAACTATCCACAAAACCCTTGTAATCCCGATCTAAAATCCTTAAAGCCGACATTGCCTCGGGAGAAGAACAGCATCGCTCTTCAACCAGGTTACGCAGGGTCCCGTTTTTAATATGGGCCCTCACTTCCCTCAATACGAAGTCCAGTGAGTTCCGGTTGTATTCTTTTAATTCTTCCAGGTTCAAATCATAAAGGGGATATTTTTGAAGGTTATAATTACTGTGAGGAGTTGTTATCACTCCTATATGGGCATAAAAATCTGCACTGGCATCTGTAAATAAATCCACACCCAGATAAACCAGTAGGGGTATGAAGTTCAGTTCTACGAAGGGGAAAAATAGGGCAGAGTTTGGGCTCATATTCTCCCGTAGACTGGAGATTATCTTCAGAAGATCCTGGGGTTTTCTCAGAAGATCTTCAGTGTTTGCCACCATAAAAAGCCGATAACCCAATTCTTCCAGTGCAGTGGCACATTTAAGGCGAAGATCAGGATATTTAGAACCATGAATCACAGCCATCTGGCTAACATCACCTTTTCCTGCATGATCCAGTGTGTTTTTCACAGACCATTCTGCCATTTCTCGAGGTACATCATAGGGCATGGGTTCATCTGGAACCATTAACTCCTGACTGGATTGTAAAATATTCGGTGTTTCAGTAGTCTGGTATTTACCCTGCCTTGCTGGTCCGTCGTGTAATTTTATTTCTAACATGTTATAACCTAAATGTGATATTTACTAAGTTTTCATACTAAAATCCATATAAAATACTACTATGAGATTCACAGAAGCTGATATTAGTATGGACAGTATGGTTAAAGAGTTTTTTCTTGCCAAAAACATACGTGAATCAACAAAAAACCATTATCTTATTCGTTTACGTTATTATTGCAGTTTTATTGGCAAAACACCAAGTCAAATGGCGAGCCCCCTTGTCCATACTAGGGGGGGTGATTTGAGGGTATTTCTTTGAGATAATCTGAGATTAAGAAATTTTAATAATTATTTAATATTAGGCCACTATTGTAAAAATCATTATTTTAGTAGTTTCAGTTTTAGGATTGAGTAAAAAATATTAATTAGTTAAACCAATTGTAATATATAAAGTATTGGAGGTAGAAAAAAATGGCAAATCCTATATTGGCCCTGATTATATCTTTCTTTTTGCCGGGTATTGGTACGGTGTACGCTGGAAATATAATGAAGGGGATAATAATTTTCATCGTAGCATTGATATTAGGAGCCTTAGCAACAATCTTTTTATTGGGAATCATTGCATATATACTCTACATCATTGTTTGGCTTTACGGTATGTACGATGCTTACACAACTGCTAGTGCTACATAAGTTAAATATTTCTTTTTTTCTTTATGAATCTTGAATTTTTTTTATATGGGAATGAGATTTTCTTATAAAAAAAAATTAGTATTTAATTGGGGATTTAAATCGTTCCAAACATTAAATTAATATCTATTTTTAAATATCTCATTTTAACTATTTTCAAAACTTCAATAAATCAGGAACTGACGCACTACCCCTTTTTAATAATAAGAATTATAGTATAATAATATAAGGATTCAATAAGGTACCGTTTGTTTAAAAGGGGTGTAATTATGCGTAGTGAACAGGATAAGGATGTATTTGGGAATGTAAAGCCAAAAGGAAAAGGAAAAGAAATTAAGAAGGATATATTGGGAAACATAATCCATGACGAATCTAAAGAGGTTAAGAGGGATGCGTACGGGCAAGCGATAACTCAAAAATCAGAGAATGAAGTTAAAAAACCCACGAAAGAACCTAAAAGAGATGTGCGTGGTAATGTAATCCATGAAAGCAATCAAGAGAACGAAGAGGATTAAATAATATCTACCAAACCGTTTACACTTGGAGGAGACCTTAGAATACGGATACGTTACAAACCTTTACAAAAAACTATTATTCAACTAAAAAAAGATGAGTAAATGGCCTCGGGCGGCCATAGCAGAATACTTAGATTAACTGGAAATCATATTAAATAAGAATATTTTAATAAGGAATCTTACTTTCAGATATTTTTTTTTATTCAGATATATCTCACGAACATGAACATATCCCATCAATTCTAGTGTAACCCAAAAGGTTACACTCGACCAATTTTTAGCAACCTTTATATATCTCTATATCCAAGACTTTTAACTGGAAATCACATGGTTTTCCAAGAGAACCGTAGGATGACCGGGGCGTGAATATAATGAGCTTTTTAGATCGCTTAAAAAACGTATTTAGTGGCGGAGAAGGGCCAGAAAAGAAAGATCAAGCAGCAAAATCAGAGACTGAAAAGCCCCCGGTTGAAAAAGAAACAGCAATACAAGAGACAGCCGAAGAAAAACCAAAAACAGAAACTCCAGCAACCGAGGAAGAGTCCTCCAAAACAACAACTGCAGAAACACAAGAAACAGAAAAAGCAAAAAAATCAGAACCTGATACAGAGACTAAAGAAGAAGTTAAACCGGAAATGGCTGAAGCTGAAGAACCAGTGAAAGCAAAAGATAAGCCAAAAAAAGAAAGGAGTGAAAGCATGACTTTACTGCAAACTGATGAAAACTTAATAACTCGTGCAGATGTAGATGAAGATTTCAAACAGGAAATCATGGATGCTGGCGCAGAGTCAGTGGCAATATGTTTCCAGTGCGGGACCTGTACTGGTGCCTGCCCATCAGGAAGGAGAACCCCTTACAGGATAAGAGGAGTAGTCCGAAGGGCTGTAATGGGACTCAAAGAAGATGTTATATCTGATGATTCCATCTGGATGTGTACCACCTGTTACGAATGTCAGGAAAGATGCCCACGTGGAATTAAAATCGTGGATATTGTGAAGATCATCCGAAACCAGGCTGCAGCAGCCGGATACATGGCACCTGCCCACAAAATGACTGGATTATTCGTTACAAAAACCGGCCACGGTGTACCAATTAACGACGCTACCATGGCACTGAGAAAAAGTGTTGGTCTAGATGAACTACCACCAACAACCCACCAGTTCCCAGAAGCATTGGAAGAAGTTCAAACAATAATCAAAGCCACAGGTTTCGACAACCTCATAGGCTACAACTGGGAAACCGGAGAACTAGAATAAGGTGATAAAAATGGCATTCGCATATTTCTTAGGATGTATAATGAACAACAGGTACCCTGGAATTGAAAAGGCAACCAGGATCATGTTTGACCAGCTGGACATCGAACTACAGGATATGGAAGGAGCATCATGCTGCCCAGCACCAGGAGTATTTGGATCATTTGACCGAACCACCTGGGCTGCCATAGCCGCCAGGAACATAACCATCGCTGAAGAACAGGGTAACGACATCTTGACCGAGTGTAATGGATGTTTCGGATCACTATTCGAAACCAACCACTTGCTCCACGAAGATGAACAAATGAAGGAAAAGATCAATGGTGTTCTAGCAGAAGCTGGCCGGGAATACAAAGGTGAAATAAACGTACGACACTTCGCTGAAATTCTCTACAATGATGTAGGACTGGACAAACTGGCAGAAGCTGTTACCACTCCATTAAACCTCAACGTAGCTGTACACTACGGTTGCCACTTCCTCAAACCAAGCGCAGAAATCGAGATCGACGACCCAATCCAACCAACCATCCTTGATGAACTGGTGGAAGTTACCGGAGCAAAATCCGTACCATACAAGGACAAAACGATGTGCTGTGGAGCCGGCGGAGGGCTACGTTCCCGTGACATCGATGTGACATTATCATACACCCGTGAAAAACTCCAGAACATGAAAGAAGCAGGAGTAGACGCTATTGTAAACGTCTGCCCATTCTGCCACTTACAGTTTGATGTAGGACAGACCGAAGTCAACAAAAACTATGGTGACAACTGGGACATACCTGTTTTCCACCTGGCACAACTCTACGGACTGGCAATGGGAGTCAGCAAAGAAGACCTAACAGTTGATGCTCACCAGATCAGCGCGGACCCTGCCCTTGCAAAACTGGATGAAATTACCGGTGGAGAATAAATCAATTCTCCCTTAATTATTTTTTTTACCCATAAGTTTTTTATTTTTCAAAATACTAATTAGATACTAATTTTAACTAAAAATTAATGGATAATATATAAAGAGGTGTTTTTTTGTTCGTAGCAACTCTAGCCGGAGTTTTCAAATACACGGAATTACCGGAAAAATACGGTCCTTTTGTACAGTACAAAGCATCAATAGAAGATAAAACAATTAATGATAATGACGACATAGCCATCCTGGATATTAGTGGCACCGAAAGCGTGCACGTACTGTTTTTAGACTCCTATGAAAATTTAAAAGAGATCGATGAGGAGCTTCAGGCAGCCGATGCCAAACTCAATCACCGTTCCAAACAGGTTCTGGAAGGTTACTATGAGTGAATTACCAGCAGAACAGACTTGGCTGGTACTGGTGGAACTTCTCACTGATCTTAGAAAGAAGGAAATGGAGATTCCCAAAGAAATCACCAAAAATATCCGGATGGCTAAAACCACCATCAACTTTTACAAGGTGGACCCCACCGACCCTGAAAGACAGGTAGAGGTAAAACGAATCAATGAATTTCTAACCTCAATCCAGAATTTTCTTATGGGTATGGCAGAAGAAGTAAGTTCAGAATATGCTGATAAATGGATGGATAAACTTTTAAGAGCCTCCAGAGGAGAAGTAGTATATCCTCAGAAGAAAACCAACTCCAAATTCGTGGTAGGCGCCCCTTCCGGATTTTCCATGGTCCGAATGAACTTCAAAGCCCCCCTCTCCGAGGACAGGGTTCAGGAAATCGCCGAATACGAGAATGTTATCATTGAATTTGAGGAAGATACCCTGGTAGTGGTATACGGAGACAAAGAAAATATTAAAAAAAGCCTCCAGGAACTTTCTTCATTCTTCAAGGAACAGCTAAGAGAAATGGAGTAAATAACAGACTCTGACTATTCTGGGACTAAAAGACTGGACAAAATATGAGTTAAAAAACGGATTTAATAAAAAACTGGATTTTATTTAACTTGATATCATTTTAGTAACTAGTCATTTTAGATGAAAACTAGTCATTTTAGATGAAAATCATAGATCATTTAATTATGTACTAAACTCAACTTTAGTACCAAACTTCAATTTTTTAAACATTCAAGGAGAAGACCTATGAAAATCCTTGCTGTAAGCGATCTCCACGGTGATATAAAACCCATTATTACCTATCTTAAAGATAACAAGGTGGACCTGATAATCATAGCCGGCGACATAACCCATTTCGGCCCTCCAGAGTTAGGAGAGGATATGTTGAATGAAATCAGTTCATTCGATGTACCGGTACTGGCCATACCCGGTAACTGTGATCCCGGATCAATGCATATCAATATCGACCAATCTCAAGCCATAAATATCCATGCCCGGAACCTGGTAATTAAGAACATAGGAATATGCGGTTTCGGAGGATCTAATCCCACACCCTTTGACACTCCCCTTGAATTTGAGGAGATCCAAATCTATGATGAGGCAAAAAGGGCCATTGAAGGGATCAAAGAACAGGAAATAACTCTTTTTATCACTCATGCCCCACCATATGACACTAAAACTGACCTCTTGCCTTCAGGGGTGCATGTGGGTAGTAAGAGCCTGCGCAAAATAATTGAAGAAATGCAACCTACCGTGAATATCTGCGGTCACATACACGAAGCACGTGGTACTGATAAGATTGGTAACACCACCATCGTGAACCCCGGACAAGTATCCCATGGCCATGCATGTTTAATTCAAATTTCTGATGCTCAGGGAGCTGGAGAAGTTGAAACCGAAATAATAAAACTTCAAAGTTAATAAATAGCTCTTTAATATTTCTGTGATAAAAAAATCCACACAGAAAATGATTTAAATGATGTTGACAAATAATATCTTGATTTTTAAATCTCTACAATGCCCACATATTGAGGTGAGGTTACTATGATAATGGTTGAAGGAGAAGTAAGCGGGAAAAAATACAGGGAACCCTTTTCAAAGGGAGTTTTAGCCAGGTCTTTAACCCGTGCTGAGATGGATCCCAACAAGGCCTACACTTTCTCTTCCCAGATAGAAGCCCAGCTCAAAAAAGATGGTGTAACCCTAATCAAACTGGATGACCTGGTGAATGTCGTCCGTCAAAGGCTCAAAGATGAGGACAGTGAAGTAGCTGTTCAATATGGCCTCTGGAAAAGGATAAGGAAGTGTCAAGACCCGTTAGTTATTCTCATAGGGGGTTCTTCAGGAGTGGGAACTTCTTCCATAGCATTTGAGGTGGCCAACAGGCTGGGAATCCGTAACATGATCAGCACTGACATGATACGGGAAGTAATGCGTAAAATCGCATCCAAAGAGCTCCTACCCACAATCTATGAATCCAGCTACACCGCCTACCGTTCCCTGCGCATACCTCCACCACCTGAACTGGATGAGGTGTTAATAGGTTTCAGGGACCATGTGGACACAGTGAGCGTGGGCGTGGAGGCGGTTATTGAACGATCCATAACCGAGGGTATTAGTATTGTTATTGAAGGAGTTCACATAGTGCCCGGATTCATCAGGGAAGACCTGGTTTCCCGGGACAACGTGCATATGTTCATTTTAACCCTGGAAGATGAAGAAGTGCATAAAGGTCGTTTTTACTCAAGATGCAGGCAACAATGGGCAAGAAGGCCTCTTGAAAGGTATATGAACTATTTTGGGGCCATTAGGAGAACTCACAAATACTTTGAGAGTCAGGCCAACAAATACCATGTTCCGGTGATTGAAAACATTGACATCACCACGACCATTGAATCGATTATTGAAGATATTACCAAAACCTATGGAAGTGAAGACCATGTTACAGAGACTAAAGGTTAAGGATGTAATGAGCCAGACGGTTATTACAGTCCCGCCTACTGAAGATGTTGTATTTGCCTTTGAAAAGCTGATGAAGCATAAAATAAGTTCACTACCCGTAGTGGATGATGGTGGGAAACTGGTGGGCATAGTTACTGCCACCGACCTGGGCCACAACCTGATACTGGATAAATATGAACTGGGAACCACTGTGGAAGAAGTTATGGTTAATCAAGTGATATACGTATCACCTGAAGATAACCTGGCCACCGCAGTGCGCAAAATGCATGAATACGGTTCAGATGAGGGTATAATCAACCAGCTGGTAGTCCTGGATAATCACAAACTGGTGGGTATTGTTTCTGATGGGGATATAATAAGTTCCATTGAACTATAAAATCCACGAAGGTTAATTAACGGTTTAATTTTTTTCTCCGGTTAATTTCTCTAGACTTTAAACTATTCAATTAAAATAAATTTTTCGACATTCTCCTGATATGTGTAGTCAGATAGGAAAAATTGTAGTTTCAGATGGAGAAAATAAATCCTATAAAATAAATCCTATAAAATAAATCCTATAAAATAAATTGTCCATAAAATATAAGAATTAGTTTAAAAATAAGGGGGGAAATGTTTTCTTAAAATAGGTAATCATCTTATGGAATACCTTTTTAAAGAAATACCTTTTTTATTTTAGTTCTAGATTGTTCATCCCTTTTTAGATGGGTTATCTCTTATTTAAGATGGTTTATTCCTTTTAGATGGTTTATCCCTGGGGAGTCACCCGTGGTTTGAAGGAATCACATAAATTAGGAAACTTCTTGGTTAATTCCATTTCCAGTTTTTCGATGATCTCCTCTTCTATCTCTGGACTTTTTAGAACAGAAACAGAAAAAGAATCTGAACTTAGATTAACACTTATGTTTTCTTCCCCTATGTTAAATTCCATGGGAATGGATTTACCAGCATCAAGTGTTCGGACCATATCTGCCATGATCTCATCACTTATCTTGAGCAGTTTCTTCCCCTGTGGTGTGTAGGTTTCAGTTTCAGTCTCTATCCTCTTTATCCTGAAGGGAGCACAGCCTTCAGTTCGGGCAGCCTTACGGTTAGTCCAGAATATGGTCACCATCACTTTTTTCTCATTGTCCAGTCCACTTTCAAAATCCACTGACTTCATGATTTAACCCTCCTTTATCAATAAATTTTATTTACTCAGCAGAATACAGCAACTCCCCTTAAGAAGGGGATCAAAGGGGATCACTTTACATTTCTTTAATCTTCTGGGCCATCTGCTGACCTATCTGGTAACAGTTATCAAGCTGGTCCCCGGTGGGTACATAATTAACCTCATATTTGTCCAAAACTTCAAATCCACATTTAGTCAGTGTCTCTGCCACTTTATCTACGGCTTTACCACTCCATCCCTTGGAGCCGAAGGTAACGGCCAGTCGTTTTAATCCTGTGCGCTGGAAGCTCAATCCCTCCAGGTAGTAGAGCAGATCTCCCGCACTGGGGTAGGGTCCATTGAATAATGTTGGAATCCCCAGAAGCAGGGCTTTACTGTCCAGGATGTCGTTAACCATCTCACTGCGTTCATCAGTGTGCATGAAGTACATGATTACATCCACTCCTTCACTCATCAGTCCCTCTGCCAGGGCGTGGGCCATCATACGGGTGGAATAATGCATGGTGTCATAGATGATGGTGGCCTTATCCCTGCACTTTCCAGTGGCCCAGTTACTATAGGCAGTGAGTATCTTGGAAGGATCAGTCCATATCTGCCCATGGGAGGGGGCGATCATGTTGATCTTATCCAGTAACCCCAGTTCCTTAACTTCTTCCAGCTTACGCACCACCAGCATGGAGGCCGGTGTTACCAGGTTGGCGTAGAATTTCTGGGCAGCATTCATCAGCACGAATTCTGGTATCTCATGATCGAACCTTTCTCTGAAGCAGAGGTGCTGGCCAAAGGCATCGTTGGAAAACAGTATACCCTCATCCAAGAGAAGGGTGAACATGCTATCTGGCCAGTGGAGCATCTTGGCATCCAGAAAGGCCAGGGTACGACCACCCACTTCCAGAGTGTCCCCGGTTTTAACCGGATGGAAATCTGCACCTTCCAGCCCAGGGTAGTGCAGTTTTAAACCATTAATTGCCACATGACTACAGTATATGGGTGCATCAGGGAAGCGTTTATGAATCTCAGTCAGGGCTCCGCTGTGGTCCTTTTCAATATGATTCTGTATAATAACATCTACCTTCACTTCCCTGTTTTCCTGGGCAAAGGCATCTTCAATTCGACCCCATAACTGAGCTGAAGAACCAGGATAGGTGTTATCTATCACCGCAACCTCTTCATCTCCAAACACTAAAAAAGCGTTGTACGTGGTTCCTTTCAGGGTGTAACCGTGATAGTCTCGAATATCCCAGTCTATTACTCCAATCCAGTACACTCCTTCTGCAATTTTAACAGCATCTGCTTTCATTATTTCCCTCCTGAAAAAATTTTGAAACTCGTGATCTATAACTTATTAATTATTTGCAATTTACATCATATATTTTTATTTCCGGATATTTGGAATTCACCAACAGTAACAATAAGTACTGGAAATCGCTGAAAAAGATATTATTGAAATAATTTAAATATTTAAAATATAGTTAAAATAATTCCTATTTAAAAAATAATTCTGAAAAGTCTTTAAATCACTTAATTCTGCAACGTCTTTAAATCACTTAATTCTTAATGTATTCAAATCACTACAAAAACAGGTTCATTATAAAGTATAATAGAATAGAAAGGGCAATGCAAGCTGGAATGGTCACAATCCACGTGGTGGCAATATTTTTTATAACATCCAGTTTAATGGTACGAGTACCCCGGGCCAGTCCCACTCCAATAACAGTTCCCACCAGGGTTTGAGTAGGGGACACAGGCATTCCCAGGGTGGCGAAGATGAAAACCACCGAAGCAGCAGATATCTGGGCTGCAAAACCCCTTGAAGGGATTAAATCAGTTATCCTCCGCCCAACAGTATCGGTGATCCTTCCCCCTGCTATCAGGATTCCAAGGACAATCCCCAAGGCTCCGATTAGTTTAATATCAAACCCGGCACTCGTTCCGAAGGTATAATAGAGCACTCCAGTGGCCACTGCGATATCAATGGCCCCCACATTCAGTGCTGCAAATGCAGAGCTGCCAATCTGGAGGTAGGAGAAAATTTTCTCCAGACGACCCTTAACTGCAATATCCTTAACTTTATCTAAAAATGCACTTTTAAGGAGGTAATACAGTATAAATCCTATTGCCATCCCTATCATGGGTGATAACACCCAACTGGCCAGTATAAGGCCCAGGACATTGAGGTTCATACCGCTAATACCCACACTGACCAGGCCGTAACCAAAAACAGCACTGATAATGGCATCTGAACCAGATATGGGTATTTTTTTAATGATAGTTATGGTTATCCACAGTGCCGCTGCCAGGGTGATAATGAATGCTCCGGTGGCAGGTAGCATGTCTGCGTTGATTATTCCACTGCCCACAGTTTTTATCACATTATTTCCCAGATACATTGCACCTATAAATTCAAATATCGCACCCAGTATCAGGGCTTTTCGCATGGTGAGGGATCCACTGCCTACCGCAGTTCCCACTGAGTTTCCAATGTCATTGGCAGCGATATTGAATGCCATGTAGACACTGATAACCACGCCGATTATAAGGAGCCATTCCATGTATAATATTATGATGAGATGGTTGAAATATTTTTAACTGGGAATTTATTTTCAGCATGAAGGATGTTTAAACTTGTGAATGTGTTGATTTTAACTAGGATTCCATTTTTTTTTGGGAGTGATGATCTCATGTGGATCGTAAGTTTAAAATACCATCAATACCAACATTAACTGGGCTAGACTGGAGGGTCAGGGGTCCTCTGTAAGCGCACATCCCCTATATGGTGCAGTCGAAGTTCAAGGGGCGGCAGTTTAACTGGGTGTTGGCCCAGGATCTCAACGTCGAAACCTCGTCCCGCAGGATCAGTGGTGGCAGAGTCTCGGCTGGAGGGCCGGGGTGAACTGCCTTAACCAGGGGAACGGGTCAGGTCTGGAAAGAAGCAGCTCTACCTTAGACAGCTGATGCTTGTGGAGTAGCGGGGTGGAGTTGGAATCCTGGATCACCAGCATCCATGAGAACTGTCCACCCTTGAACATGCCCACTTAAACTTATAGAAGAGGTTTCATCCAAAACATGTTTGGTATTTAATATTAAACCAGGGATATATTCAAAAAAATATGGGTATTCAAAATAACATGGATATCTCAAAATTAGTTTGATAAAAAAAATTTGGATGAAAGGTTTGCCTTTTGAGTACTAGCTTAAACCTTTAAATAGTAGATTAGACAATGTTTTGATTACCCTACTTTTTTAATTAAATACATAAAATCAATGCAGGGGTGGCCCAGCCTGGTACGGCGTGGGACTGCTAATCCCATGATCCTTTGGATCACGCGGGTTCAAATCCCGTCCCCTGCGCTTTAATCATTAAATATAACCAACATAATTTTTAGTTAATTTAAATATAATAAATCTAAATCAATTAAAATCATAAATAATTAATTAAAAATAAAATCATATTCTAAAAAAATGTTGGGATAAGCAATGGAATTAATATACCTTGAAATTTTAATCATTCTGTTTTTAATAGTCTTAAATGGTGTTTTTGCTCTTTCTGAAATTGCAATAATCACTTCTCGAAGAATTAAACTGCAAAAAATGAGCCAAGATGGAAATAAAAATGCAGACATTGCCATTGAGCTTTCAGAGTCACCTAATCAATTTTTATCCACAGTACAAATAGGTATAACACTTATTGGTATTTTAGCAGGTGCTTTTGGTGGTGCTACCATTGCACAAACCATTTCCAGCAATCTGGAGGGTGTAGCCTTTTTACAACCCTACAGTGAAGCCCTTGGATTTTTAGTAGTGGTTTTGATTATTACCTATTTGTCCCTGATAGTGGGGGAACTGGTTCCCAAGAGAATCGCCCTAAACAATCCAGAACAGATCGCTGTAAAAATTGCTAAACCCATGAAATACATTTCAAAAATCACATCCCCTCTAGTTGTTTTACTCAGCTTTTCCATGGAATTAGTTCTCAAAATTCTTCAAATAAAAGAATCCAATGAAGAAAACGTTTCAGAGGAGGAGATTAAACTTTTAATTGAGGAAGGAACTCAAACTGGTGAGTTTGAGAAAACAGAGGAAGATATAATTAAAAGAGTGTTCATGCTGGACGATAGAAGGGCTAGTTCACTCATGACTCCCAAAACTGGAATAACATGGCTTGATGTTGATGAATCGGTAGCAGATATCAAATCAAAAATAACTGAAAGTAAAAGGGCAATGTTCCCAGTGGGAAAAAATTCACTGGATAATTTTTTGGGTGTAATACAGTTAAAGGATCTTTTTGAGGTGGAAATTGAGGATGGAGTCAATCTTCAAGAATACATAAAAAGCCCCATCATTGTCCCGGAAAGTTCCGATGTTCTGGACATTCTCAACCTGTTTAAAGAATCCAAAGACAACGTGCACATGGCAATTGTGGTTGATGAGTACGGAAGCATCGAAGGATTGATTACTCTTAACGATATATTAGAGGCAATTGTTGGGGAAATTCCTGCTATTGATGAGCCAGATGAACCAAAAGCAGTTCAAAGACCAGATGGAAGCTGGTTAATGGATGGTGCAATATCTGTAGAAGAATTCAAGGACATATTAAATGTTAAAAATTTACCTGGTGAAGAGATGGGAGTTTATCAAACATTAGGTGGGTTTATATTGGATTATTTAGGTAAAATACCCGATACTGGGGAATCATTCCAGTCGGGGGATGTTAATTTTGAAGTAGTAGATATGGATGGCCATCATATTGACAAGGTTCTGGTTTATCATACCTAACTAATTTGACCAGGTTCTGGTTTAATCCTACCTAAACTAATCTACCCCTGATTTTGAGATAATTTAAATAATTATCCTCTAAGGATCATTTTTTAACTTCCAGAACCATCTCCACGAACTCCACAGGCATCGAAGACCTTTCTGCGATCTCTTCTGTGGAAAAACCCTGGGCGGCGAATCTCTTCACCACAAATTCCAGGGGTTCACCCACCTCTATTATGTAATCATCAGGGTCATAAAAACGCATAACCCTCTGCCCCCATAGTTGTTCCCTAATTCTGTGAACAAATTTAGTATCAGTTGACTCTAATTTTTCATGAATACCATCCAAATCATCTGATTCGAAGTATAATTCCATGAAGTTCTTCTCACACGCGGTGTTGGTAGTTGGGGATTCCCCTAAAAGCTCCTGGTAGTGTTCAGCATCATGAATGGCAAAACCTCCCTTAAAAGAGACATTAGCCCCGTGATCTAGTTCCACGTCCTGATTCAGGACCTCTTCATAAAACTTTCTTGATTTTTCAATATCTTGCACTGTGATTAAGGGACAGATATATTTTATTTTCATCTAAAATTCTCCTAAAATTAATGATAATTACAATCAGATATCCATTAACTCTGCCACAATCAAATAATAACTAGCGAGTCCCCTCCATTTTCCCCATGAACTGGCAATTTCCCGGACTTCTTCAGCGGATATCTTTTTATCATCATGGTAAAAATGAGCTATAACTCTCTGCAATCCAATATCATCTGCGGGAATTGCATCCAATCTGCACAATCCCCTAAGCAGTGCCAGTTCAGCAGTCCAAATACCAATACCCCTTATTTTTGTCAGTTCGTCTATCATTTCCTGGGTGGTACTCATCTTTTGAAGGGATTTTAGATCCACCTCTTTGTTTATTATATTCAATGATAAATCCCGAATATATTCTGCTTTCCTGTAACTCAGACCACATTTTCGAAGTTTTTCAAGGTCTAAATGGGCTAAATCCTCTGGTGAAGGGTAAGAATAATATTTCTGACCATAACTGTAAATACACGATCCGAACTGTTTTATCAAACGGTTTCCTATACTATGGGCTGCTTTTAGGGATATTTGCTGTTCAATGATGGAGTCGGTAATTGCCTCAAATAAAGTGGGTGTGGATGGATTTTTAAGACCGTAAAGCTTGCCAGTGATCCGGGCCATGGTATCATCAGATTTTATCGCTTCATAAAAAGGATGAAGGTCTAAGCCGAGGTTAAAAATTTTATGAACCATCTGGGGAACTGAATTTAGAATATCCTGAGATAATTCATCTTTTGATCCCACACTTACCCTAAGTTCAGGATTTTCCACTTCTCCCACGGACTCAATGTATAAAAGCATTGGTTTTTGCTTGATATTGATAGCCTGCCAGAAATGATTATTGGCATATTTTTTTATATTTTTATCTCCATTAGAAAATATTCTGGAGCTAAGGTCAAAATCAAATGGTGCTTTGGCCTTTATATTAAAAGTGGATTGGTACATTTTTTTTATTTCTTCACATCCTGAAGTTTTTCAATGGATTTTCCCAACCTTTTCATCCCTTTTATTATTTCTTCCTCACTGCTGTTGGAGAAATTCAGTCGCATGGTATTTTTTTCCGGGCTTTCAGTGTAGAATGTTTCACCAGGTACAAATGCAACTTTTTCTTCAAGTGCCAGTTCAAACAAATCCATTGAAGACATACCTTCAGGTAGAGTAACCCATAAAAACATCCCACCCTCAGGAGCAGTGTGTTTAACCCCCTCCGGCAAGTATTCCCTAATGGACCGAACCATCTCGTCCCTCTGGGACTTGTAGAGTTTCCTTATCTTCTGTATATGGCCATCAACCTCGTTATCCTGAAGGTACTGGTAGACCACCCTCTGGGTGAAGTAGTTGGAGTGAAGATCCGATGCCTGTTTGGCAGTGATCAGTTTATCCATAACCTCAGGTGGAGCTACTATCCAGCCCATCCTCATACCCGGGGAGACGATCTTGGAGAAAGTCCCGAAAAGGATTGAATCCGGTAGTTGGGACTTGATGGGTGGTATTTCCTCTCCCATGAACCGTATCTCACCATAGGGGTTGTCCTCAACCAGAATGGTGTCGTGTTCGGTGAGAATTTCTGCAACCTTCTCTCTTTTATCTCGTGAGTAGGTTATTCCCGTTGGGTTCTGGAAACTGGTAACTGAGTAGAAGAGTTTGATATCTTCCTCTTTCAATATGTTTTCCAGGGCCTTGGTGTCCACCCCGTCTGATAGAAGAGGCACGGAATGGAATCGTGGTTCATACAGACCAAAAGCCTGTATTGCCGCCAGATATGTGGGTCTTTCCATAACCACTCCATCATCACGGTCTAAGAAAATCTTCCCCACTAGATCCAGGCACTGCTGGGAACCATTGGTTATCAGAATATCATCAACTTCCACTTTCAGACCCTGCCGTTTATATCGCTGGGCTATGAGTTCCCTTAAAGGACGGTAACCCTCAGTGGTGCTGTACTGGAGAACCTTCTCCCCGTCTTCAGTCAGAACCTTGGATGTGGCATCTTTTATTGCCTCCACAGGGAAGGACTGGGGATTGGGAAGTCCACCAGCAAAGGAAATCATATCATCATCATCGGTTACTTTCAGGATTTCCCTGACAAAAGACCTTGGTATCTTATTCATGCGACGAGCAAATGGGTAATTCATAAAAAATCCTCTTAATTCATTGTTAAATTGAATTAAATTCTATTAAATCAAACATTAACTAAATTATGTTTATCCAAACTTATATTATTTCTATATGGTCTTTTTTAATATCAGATTTCTTTTAGTAAACCTGCCCTAATCTGAACAATCATCTTTTACTACCATAACGACGTACATGCTTCCATGCCCGGTGATATTCTTCAAAACCTTCCTTACGGGTGTACATGGATGTCTCATTCCTATTAAACACTTCCCGATCTCCACCCACTGGACAGACTTTGATACAGATACCGCAGGGAGATCTGTATTCTTTCCTCAGTTTCTTGCTGCGATTGGCACAGGTCATCTTATTTATAATGGGAGGGAAATCAGGCCCTCCTTCGCTTTTAGAAGTTTTATATTCTGATTCACCTTCAGGTTTATCCTTCAATCCTGTTTCAGCCATATACTCTGATTTTATGGCATTCACGGGACAGTTATGTGCACAGGACATACACCGGGTGCACAGATCATCACCCGAAATGGGGGTTCCTTCCAGTTTTAGGGTAGTGAATATGCTGGTAAAACGCACCCTGGGCCCCCATTCTGGTGTGAGGAGAACGTTATTCAATCCAAAAGATCCCAGACCCGCCAGGAATGCGGCATGTTTGTGGGAAAAGAATGCTAAGGGCTTTTCCAGTAGGACTTCAATATCTCCATAACCATCACGTGGGAGGAAAATAGAAGGATAACCCTTCATGGTAAGAAAATTGGATATCTCATAGGCCTTAGCATCCAGGAGGATGTTCACGGTTTCATATAGTTCATGGTAGTAGATGGACGGAGCAGTTTCCACTATGGGGAGTTGCACTGGTAAACCAATCACCACCACAGTCTCTGCCTCAGGGTAAATGGGCTGGGGCCAGAATTCTCTGGGTATCCAGTTAGAGAAATGCTGTGGAAGTTCTTCCGGCGGGTTCTCCCATCTTTCTACCGGTGCAAAGCCTACCAGAGGTATTCCCAGGTCACGGCATTTATCCAGAAGCTCTTTTTTAACAACAGAGGATTTTTCAGATTCCATCATTTACTCCGGTTTTATCCAACAACTCCAGATTTACTAATCTAATAGTTTACCTAATTATGATTCTAAATGTTTTATCCAATCCAATTGTTTTTATCCAATATTTCCATATGTTTATCCAATATAATATTGGGTTGTTGATGAAAATAAAACTTGTGGGAAACGAATTAGGGATAAAAAAAGAGATTGGGGACTAAAATATTGATGGAATAAAATAAAAGAGGGATTGGAAGAATAATCTACTTTTTTGCAGATAACCTTTTGCAGATAACCCTCAGCTTGGATTGCTCCCTTTACCCCTGTTTTTGATCCATTTGAATCCCTCAAACCACAACACACTCAGCATACCTGCTGCAAAACATAACAGAATCTCCCACAGACTAAGGGGGCAGAACTTGAACAATTGCTGCAGGGGTGGGAAGTACAAAATCGCACCTAAAAACAGCACAGCACCACCTAACACCCACCAGAGTGCCTGGTTAGGTGAGCGGAGTGTCTGGTATATGGTACGGGACCAGGAGCGATTGGTTAGTATGAGGGCCAGGTTAGCGAAGATAAGGGTGATGTAGCTTAATGTTCGGGCGCTTTCTTCTCCCTGCCAGTTAAGACCCACAAGGTAAACCGCCAGAACCACTACCAGAACCACTATTCCCTGTAAAATACTCATTCCAATGTTTTCCCTGCTGAACAATTTTTCAGATGAGCTGCGTGGAGGGCGTTTCATGGCATTTGATTCAGCCGGTTCTGCCTCAAAGACCACGGAACAGGCAGGGTCGATGATGAGTTCCAGGAACACGATCTGCACCGGGAACAGGACCAGGGGCCACTGGAACAGCACGGGTAAAAAGGACATCCCCACAATGGGAACATGCACCGCGAAGATGTAGGCAGTGGCCTTTTTCAGGTTGTCATATATGCGTCGTCCCATCTTCACACTGGCTACAATGGATGAGAAATCATCCTCCAGCAGTACCAGGGCGGATGCTTCCCGGGCCACATCAGTACCACGCCCACCCATACTTATACCTATCTGGGCGGATTTAAGGGCAGGGGCATCGTTAACCCCATCCCCAGTCATGGCCACTATTTCCCCATTGGATTTAAGAGCCTCAACCAGACGCAGTTTCATCTCCGGCACCATACGGGCAAAAATGTTAACACCCTTCACCTGTTCTTTCAGGGTCTCATCATCCATTTCATTCAACTGATCACCAGTTATAACATTATCTGCTTGTTTGAGGCCTATTTTCTGGGCTATGTTCCGGGCAGTGCCAGGATAGTCTCCAGTTATCATCACCACCCGTATACCTGCCTGGTAACATTCCTCTACTGCCTGGGGGACTTCTTCACGAACCGGGTCCAGGAATCCCACCAGTCCCAGAAACTGGAAGTTAAAGTCATGCTGCTTTCCAGGGAGATCCTCACTTTTAAATGATGCACGGGCCACCCCTATTATCCTCAAACCCTCACTGGCCATTAATGATATGTTACGTGATAACTGTTCCAGTTCATCTACTTTGAGGTGGCAGAGATCCGCCACAGCTTCCGGTGCTCCTTTAGCTGCGATTATGTAATCCTCACCATCAGGGGATTGCCATACATGGGACATGGCCAGGAGTTCCTGGGATAATGGGTACTCGTGGACCAGCTGCCAGTCCTCATGGAGGTGTTCAGTTTCCTGTAATGTTTCATCACCAAATCCTTTGAGGGATTTCTCCATGGGATCAAAGGGGTCACGCTGGCTGGCCAGTATACTGAACTCCACCAATTCATGGAAGGACTCTGGAAGGTGATCAGTTTGACTGTTCACATCATAAAAGTGAGCACCATTCATGATCTTACCCACCGACATCTGATTTAAAGTTAGAGTGCCGGTTTTATCCACACATAGGACAGTGGTTGATCCCAGGGCCTGAATGGCGTGTGAACGCCGGGTTAGTACGTTTTTCCTGGATATTCTCCAGGCACCCAGTGCCAGGAAGATAGTGAGAACCACGGGAAATTCCTCGGGGAGGATGGCCATGGCAAGGGTTATACCTGCTAGAAATCCGTTAAGCCAGTCCAGTCTGGTGAGTCCGTAGATTACCACCACTGCGGCACATAATCCAACACCAACAAGGGCCATGTTCCGTACCAGTGTACGGGTTTCCATCTGAAGGGATGTGTCTTCTGTTTCCAGGGACTGGAGTCGTTTGCCTATACGGCCCATCTCCGTCTCCAGGCCGATGGAGACAACCTGGGCCACTCCCTGGCCCTGCACTACCAGTGTTCCCGAGTAGACTGAGGGCAGACCATCACCTCCTGGAGGATGCATGTCCATGAATCCCCCGCACTGCACCTTCCGCACCGGTACTGATTCACCGGTTAAGAGGGACTCATTTATGAGGAGGTTGCTGCAGGATATGACCACAGCATCTGCCGGGACCCGGTCACCCTCCTTGAGCATGATAATATCACCTGTGACCACTTCCCGGCCAGGAATCCTCTTCTCACGCCCGTCACGTATAACAAGGGCTCTGGGACTGGAAAGATCCCGGAGTGCCTCCAGGGTGCGTTCTGTTTTCCTTTCCTGGTAAAAGGTTATTCCCATAATCACGAAAACAAATCCCAGGAGCATCAATGCCTCCTGAAGATCTCCTAAAACAAGATAAATGGCACCACAGGCAATTAGTAGGAGAAACATGGGTTCCCGGATTACCTCCAAAACAATGGTTAAAAAGGATCTCTTTTCAGTTGAGGGTAGCTCATTATAGCCATGTTCTATTATTTTTTGGGCTACTTCTGTTTCTTTGAGTCCTTCAATGTTTTCCAGGTCCAGTTCATTTGCCAAATTGTTGCCTCCGGTAGTTATCTTTAAGTTTATTAAGATATGAAGAAGGCCATATATATCTTTTTCCATCAATTAGGGTGTTAGGAGTGCCTAATTAGGTTAAATATAATGTTAGGGTTATCTAATTTGTGATAGGGATGCCTAACTTTTGAAAAATTTAAAAAAAGGTAAAGATTTATTTATTTTAATCTTTAGACTAAATTTATTTCAGAGTAAATTTATTTCATCATTTTTAAAGAGCAAATATTTTATTTTCATTTAAAAAAAATTATTTGTATTTAAAATAAAAATTTTAGGGACAATAAAACTGCTATGCCTATTTTGAATCATATGCCTATTTGGATCCTGCTATATTCTATTTGGATTGTTTTATGCCCAATTTGAATGTTAATATTATTTATTTTGCCAGTTTAAGGATTCAAGACGATCCATGGCTTCCTGAAGATCCTCATATGAGGTGGCGTAGGATATGCGGAAGTGACCTTCACCGTACTTACCAAAGGAAGAACCTGGAACCAGAACCACATCTTTTTTAAGAGCAGCTTCCACGAATTTTTCCGGATTATCCATACGTGGAAACACGTAAAATGCTCCATGGGGTTGGTTGCATTCTATTCCCATATCACGCAGTCTTCCCACCACCAGATCCCTTCTCCTTTGAAACTCATCCCTCATCTGGTCCACACTATCCTGGGGGCCTTGAAGGGCGGCTAAAGCAGCTTTCTGAGATATGGAAGTGGTACAGGTAACACTGTACTGGTGTATTTTTAAGATTTCCTCAGTTAACTTGGAGGGTATGGAAAGATATCCAATGCGGAAACCGGTCATGGCATAGGTCTTGGAGAAGCCGTTAACGGTTATCACGTTATCGGAGTAGTGTGCAGGGCTGTAGTGTTTCTTCCCATAGATGATCTTATCGTAGATCTCATCAGAAATTAGAATCAGGTCATGATCATCGGCAATGTCAGCCATGCCCTTAACATCTTCCTTTTCCAGGACCGCACCTGTGGGATTGCCTGGTGAATTCATTATAATGGCCTTGGTACGTGGGGTGACCTGTTCCAGCACATCTTCTGGTATCATCCTGAAATCATTTTCATCTTTAAGTTGTGCGGATACGGATCTACCTCCACTGAGCTTCACACAGGCATCATAAGCTACGAAACCAGGGTCAGGGATGATCACGTCATCTCCTTCTTCTACAATTGCATTGATACTGGAATATAGTGCTCCACTGGCCCCTACTGTAACAATTATTGACTCAGGGGATGCGTTGATATGATTGTCAGTCTGTAATTTATGGGCTATGGCTTCTCGTAGTTCCATGATCCCGGTGTTGCCGGTGTAATGGGTGAAACCCTCATCCAGGGCTTCTTTAACTGCTTCTCGAATGTGGGATGGTGTGTCAAAGTCTGGCTCACCCAGTGCCAGGTTGATGGAGTCTTCCCCCACCATATCGAACATTTTCCGTATTCCAGATAGATCAATGGACTCTACTCTTTTAGCTGGTTTCATGATAATCGCCATCGTATTGAATATGGGCTGTAATTAATATCTTTTTTAACTTTCAACTAATTAGGTGTGGTTTTGTTTAAATGGTTATAAATTGATGTTGTTTAGTAATGTGTTTTAAAAAAAATGGGAAAAGTTTTATAATAAATCATATCAAATTAACATATCTTATGTTGGGTTAGTAGTTGGGGGACATATAACTTGATAATTGAGCAAATAAAGGATAAACAGAATCTAATCCTTGTTTTATTATTGTACTTATGTTTATCAGCTATTTTATTCTCTAATTTCAAATATATAATTAATTCTGATGGAATAGCTTATATCAGTATTGCCAAAAGTTATCTCAGTGGAAACATTTCTCATGCAATTAATGGATACTGGGGTCCTCTGTACTCCTGGCTTTTAATGCCATTCATTGCTATCTGGCCGGGAAACCTTGAAAATGTGATTTCAACAAAAATATTGGCTATTATTATTGGTTTATTCACGTTGATTGGGATCTATTTGATATTAAATCAGTTAAAATTTAATAATCTTCTCAAAACAATTATTTTACTGGCATTAATCCCATTTATGTTTTATTTCACATTTAATTACATCACCCCGGATTTATTGGTTGTATGCCTTCTTTTATTTTATCTCAATTTTTTAATGGATGAAAAATACAGAAAATCAAAGTACATGGGACTTATAACGGGGTTATTGGGTGCATTGGCATTTTTATCAAAAAGTTATGTGTTTTTCTTTTTTTTAATCCATTTCATTCTAACCAACCTTTATTATATAAAAAAATTCCCAGTAGATGGATCGACAGTTAAAAAAAATTTATTACTAGGCCTATCTGTTTTTTTAATTATTAGTGGTATTTGGGCTATTATTATTAGCGAAAAATATGGAGTGGTGACTATTGGAAAAACCGGGTCTTATAATTATGCATTAGTAGGTCCTGAATCAAATGGTCATGCAAATTATTATCAGGGAATTTTAAAACCTCCAAATGAGTCTTCAGTTAGTTCATGGGAGGATCCCAGTTATTTCCAAGTAAAAAACTGGAATCCAATAAAATCTTCACAGAATTTTAACCATCAAATCATGCTTATTCTAAATAATATTCGTGATATAATCCTGATTTCGTTTAATTTGCTGTTTATTCCATTATTAGCTAGTATATTGGCATTATTTTTATTATTCAAAACAAGAGAGAGATCTACCAAACATAATATAATCTTTATTTTGGGAACTATGATACTTTATACTGGTGGATATGTTCTTATATTAATTGAAGAAAGGTATTTATGGTTTGTTTTTATTTTATCATTTTTATTAGGGTTCTATTCTTTAAAAATGCTTTATGAAGAAGATTATATTAAAAATAATTTTTTCAAATCAATCATTATTGTCCTGGCAATATTATTGGCTGTTTATCCAATTTTAGCTCTCGGTTCTTATACTGGGGAAAGTTTTAGAGTTTATGAAGTCAGTATAGATTTAAAGTATCATGGAATTAATGGTAATATAGCTTCCAATGATCATTGGGAAGTAATGGATTATTTTAGTTATTATTTAGACAGTAAATATTATGGGGTTACTAAAAAACAGTCTGATCTAGAATTAAAAGAAGATTTAATGTATAATCAAATTGATTATTACTTTGTATGGGGTGAATCTCCTCCCGATTCTTTAGGGGAGATTGTATATGAAAATAAATATTTCAGAGTGGTTCAGTTAAGTGATAACTAGGAAAATTTAATATTATTGACAAACCCCACAATGGTAACAGCCAAAAGTCTCACACCAGGGTGTAAGATCCCCATTTAACGCCTTTTTATATTCATCTTCCAAGAATTCATCATCAATGTTAACATCTAAATCTTTCCAGGGAAGTTCATCATCTAAATTCCAGTGGGGTGTCAGTTTTTTCCAATCACCCAGGGGGACCTTTTTATGGGATGATTCTTCAATGATAGGGGCTAGATCGGCATCTCCCACTGATAACACGTACTGCATCAGGGATTTGTTGGGGTTTTCCACCTTGAAGTGCCTGTTTTTGGTGTGTTTTTTAAGGTAGTTCACCCTGGCTTTTATGTCTTTTAGGTTGAACTTTGTCCACTGGAAGGGTGTGTGGGGTTTGGGTATGAATGGGTTGATGCTTATCCGGAGTGAATCCCGGTGAGGGGCCATAACTTCAAGATCTCTTATCAGATTCAACAGGTCCTGGAGATCATCCTGTGTTTCTGTGGGCAGTCCTATCAGGAAATACAGCTTAACATTGAAGTTCAAGGCGAAGGCTGTTTCCATGGTCCTCCGAATATCCTCATCAGTGATGGGTTTATTCGCCACTTTCCTTAGTCTCCAGGTTGATTCCGGGGCAATGGTAATGGTTCTAAGCCCACTTTCTTTCAAACTTTCCAGAAGATCCCTGCTGATGGATTCGATACGCAGGGATGGTGTGGTAACCTGGAAACCACGCTGGAGGAGTTCACTGCACAACTCCTCTATATGGGAGTAATCAGAAACCGCACCACCAATAAGGGCAATTTTATTCAAACCGGTGGCTTCCCTCCCCTCTTCTGCAGTCTGGATAAGGGTTTTAATATCTGTCTCTCTCCGGGGACGGTAAAGGCAGCCCGCCATGCAGAAACGACAACCACGGGCACATCCCCTGGAAACTTCCAGGAGGAATGATTTCCCAAAGGCCGGGATCAGATCCTTGTTATCAGTTTCCGGGAAAACCTGGCGAACTGGACGCCAGGCATCACGCATATCCTCTACTTTGACCAGTTTAGCTTCATTACCTGGTATGAACACCCCTTCCACATCCAAAAGGGCATCAATCTCCCTACGGGGGTTATCCAGTTCACCTAGTTTATCCAGAAAATCAGGTAGAATGACCTCACCATCACCCACCAGGAAAAGGTCAATGAAATCACTCATGGGTAAGGGGTTGGAACTGGCACAGGGACCACCTGCAATTACCAGAGGATCATCAGGACCCCTATCCCTTTTCCTAATATTTAAACCACCTTCCCTGAGCATCTCCAGGACGTGGGGGTAATCCTGCTCATACTGGAGGGAGAAACCCACCACATCAAAATCCTTCAGGGGTGAACCAGTCTCCAGGCTCTTACCATAGGGGTAGACCACCCGTTCGCAGTAAACATCATCCTGATGGTTTAGGAAGTCGTAAATGATATGGAAACCCAGTGAGGACATGGCACTGCGGTAGAGATTGGGGTAGCATGAGGCGAAGCGAAGTCCAATTTTAAGTGGATCCTTCACCACTACATTGTGTTCCAGGAGCATAGTTTATTATCTTTACCACCAATATAATCAAGATATCTACCTAATTAATTATGGTCAAATAGATTTTAATTCAAGTCAGGAGATTAAGATTTAAGAATAGATTGAAAAATTGATCAGAATTCTAATTTACAAATTCGGAATTAATGATTTCACCTTTTTGCAAATAAACTATTACCATTAAAATAATTAAGTCTAAGGATAAGCAGAGAATGACGTTTAAAAAATATAATAAAGTGGCTGTTGGAGGTACTTTTGATAAATTCCACCAGGGCCACAGGTTACTGATAAAGAAGGCATTCCAGATTGGTGACCATGTACTGATAGGAGTCACCTCCGATGAATTCGGGGGCATTAAGGGAGAAATCGAACCCTGCAATGTGAGGATGTCCAACCTGAACTTGGTACTTAAGAACAGGTCAAATTACATTTTATCCAGACTGGAAGAACCCTACGGAATCACAATAGATGATGAATCCATAGATGCCATAGTGGTAAGTCCTGAAACAGAACCAACAGCATTTAAAATTAACCAGATACGCAGGGAGAAGGGAATGAAACCCCTGGACATAATCACCATAAGCATGGTCCTGGCAGATGATGGTAAACCCATATCATCCACCCGTATACGTCGAGGAGAGATAAATAAGGTGGGAACATTAATTAAAAGGTAGAAAAGTAAAATGAAAGTTGTAGTTGGGTCCAAAAATCCGGTGAAGTTAAAGGCCACAAGGAACGTTCTGGAGAAGATTTACTCTGAACTGGAATTGGAATCAGTGGAAGTGGATTCTGGTGTACAGGACCAGCCTATAGGATTAGAGGTCACTATTCAGGGGGCTATTAACCGGGCGAAAAACGCCTACAGTTCAGATGTGGATCTGGCTGTGGGCATAGAGTCAGGCCTTTTAAAGGTACCCCACAGTATAACTGGTTACCTTGACTTGCAATGGTGTGCTATCCATGATGGGGAGAAAACCACCTTGGGAGTCAGTGCCGGTTTTGAATACCCTCCAATAGTCATAGAGCAGGTTCTGGAAGGTGTGGAAGTGGGGGATGTTATGGATCAACTTACTGGTGTTGACAAACTGGGACAGAAAACAGGTGCAGTAAGCCACCTCAGCCAGGGGTTATTGGATCGTACAGGGAACACTGAGCAGTGTGTATTGATGGCGATGATACCTCTGATGAATGAGGGGGTTTACTTTAATAATGAGTTATCAAATTAGATTTAGGTGATTAATTGTTTATATTAAATTTGGAAAAGCTAAAAAATCAACTTCCTAATATTATCTTTTTGTCGATGTTAACTTTAATTGTGGGTTATATAACTTACAATCGTTTTTTAATCCAGATGGATATTGGGCCAGTATGGGATACATATGATTTATTAGCCGACGCTGCATTATTTGCAGGTCAAAACATTGGTTATATGGATATTGTAAGGCCTCCAGTAATGCCTTTTCTTACGTCTATTTTCTTCAGGTTTACTGGGCTTGTTGAATGGCCTATTTTTGCAATTGACAGTTTAATATTTATATTTGGATGTATTGGCCTTTATATCTTTTTTAAGTTACGCTTTGATGGCTTAACAAGCTTTTTAGGTGTATTATTATTTTCAACGTTCCCTCCTATTCTTGCTTTTGTTAGCGCAGGACTTACTGATCTTCCCAGTGTATGTATTTCTATTTGGGCTCTTTTATTTACAGTTTTAGCTGTTAAGAAAGATTCTAGATTATTTTATATCTCTTTTCCATTGGCAATGATTGCTTTTTTAACCCGGTTCACATCTGCATTATTAATTTTCCCAATATTATTTTATATTCTGGTAAATTGGGATGAAATAAAAAATCGAAAGAATATTTTAATTGGCATTTTACTTTCATTTTTAGTGCTTATTCCTGTTTTATGGTTGTTTAATACTTATTTGGGTAACCCATTTTACACATTCATGGATTTTTTTGGTTCCAGTTCATCTTCAGTATCAGAATCCGCAGGGAATAATTTGAGCTTTGCATATAATCCTGATTTTTTTTATTTTATCAAAAACATACCCACTTTAATAGGATCTGAAGGTTTTGGTGTTATATTAGTAATCCTTCTGGGATTTTCAATAAGCATATTCAAGCGGTTTAATAAAAAACGAAGTCAAAATATACCTCAAAGTTCTTTAAAAAACTCTATAAAGGTCTTCAGGGAGGAATATGTGGATACTAAATTATTATTTTTAATATTTTTATCAGTTCTTTTTATTTTTACCATAAGAACAATTCACTATATTTTAAGTGTCTTTATATTTTTTATATTGATTTATTTCATTTATAATTACATTAAAAACTTTGAATACAAAAATAAGGATATAGATTTCCTTTTCTTATTGTGGTTTATGACCTTTTTTATATTTCATAGTGTTTATGTTATCAAAGAGTATCGATATTTTATAACAATGGCTCCTACTGTTGCTTACTTTCTTATGTTAGGCTTTAATTTAACAACATCTAAGTTTGGGTTCCGGATAAAAAATAAAAATATAACACAATACATATTCGGTATTTTTTTAATATTACTGATTATTTCTTCAGCTTTATCTTATTTACCTTATGTTACAACAGCTAATGATGATTTAAAGCTCTTAAACAAAGATATTAATTCTAGTAGCAACTGGCTTATTGAAACTGATCCTGATTATAAAAATAAAGTGATATATTCGGATTTCTGGCCTTATTCTGGATGGTTCCTGCAGCGAAATGTAAGTAAAATGCCAATTTTCAGAAACAACCAAGTTATTTATACAGGTTCAAAAGATCTCAATTTTACAGATCAAGATAGGTTCGAATATAATAGGGAATTAAACAGTCACAATGCTGATTATTATTTCTCCATTAGGAAAGGTTTGAATTTTACTAATTATAAACCGGTTAAACAATTTGGCAGCGTTATATTGTACAAAAAATATTATTAGGTATTAAAATGAAAATTGGTGTAATTACTTCGGCATATCCTGATTTTGAGGATGATCCTCATGGAATATTTGTCCATAGGTTGATGAAAGAAGTAGTCAAGAATGGACATGAAGTCCGTGTTATTGCGCCGCACACTGGTGGGGAAACCAGTTACACTTTGGAAGGGGTGAATGTAGAAAGATTCCACTATTTCTATCCACGAAAATACGAACGCTTATCAGGTCGGGCCGGAATGATAGATAATGTTAAAGAGGGTTTTTTGGTTAAAATTCAGGTATTAACCTTCCTGTTTTTCACTGTTTATTATTCTCTGCGGAAGTTGAAAGGAATGGATATGATTCATGTTCAGTGGCCTATACCCAATGGATTAGGTGCATTATTCTTAAAAAAGCTTCATGGGGTCCATTACATAAATACGATCCATGGTGAAGAGGTACATCTTTCCAAACGTTATAGTATGCTTTTTGCTCTTCGCTGGCTGGTGAATAATTCTTCAAAAACCATAACCAACAGCACTGCTACTCGGAAGTTTTGCTTAGAAGCGGGTCTGGATGGGGAGAAGATCAATATAATACCGTTTGGAGTGGATACAGAATTTTTCAGGCCATTGGATGTTTATAAAGATGAAAATATTTTTCAAATACTGTCAGTTGGTTATTTAATTGAAAGAAAGGGTTTTGAATATCTCATACGTGCTATGCCTCAGGTTTTAAAAGAACATAAACATGTTCGGCTGAAAATCGTTGGATCCGGACCTCTCGAAGCTAAATTGAAAGAACTTATTTATGAACTTAGTCTTGGAGATGAAGTGGAAATTGTGAAGAATGTTTCTGATGGAGAATTGTTGATGATTTACAACTCTGCTGATTTATTCGTTTTACCTTCTATAGTAGACTCTCAGGGAAATACCGAAGGTTTAGGTGTGGTTTTATTGGAGGCCATGGCTTGTGGGCTTCCTGTGATTGGATCTGATGTGGGAGGAATTCCAGATATAATAAATGAAGGAATATCAGGTTTACTTGTACAAGAAAAAAAAATTTCAGATATTTCAAAAACGGTTCTATTATTGATGGAAGATGATGAGTTAAGAAAAAAACTTGTTGATTCATCATTAGATATGGTTAAGAATAAATTTAGCTGGAAACATGTTTCAAAAGATTATGTTGATGTTTATAATGAAGTTTTAAATAAAAATAGATAATATTATATCAAATTAAGTTTGAATAAGTGATTTGATGACAAAATATGACACTTTAAATCTGAATCCATTCAGTGTTCATCAGAAAATTGTGCAGTGTGTAGGTAAACAAAAGAAAGTTCTTGATGTGGGTTGTGCCGTAGGGATCCTAGCTAAAGAGATAAAAAATAATGACTGTGAGTTGTTGGAATAGAGTTAGATTAGAATTGTTATCCGGAAATTTTGATTATGAAACTCATGGATACTTGGTGAAATTCATTTAAGGTTTTTTACAGGAAAAAACGGCCAAAGAGCTCATTTCTAATGCAAAGTTGAAATTTCTAAATTTGATGTAAATATGGGTGATGTTCAGAGATTTGCAACGGGTTTCCATTTTATCGGATGTTTATGCCTTAATATGTTTGCTTTCCAGTTTTAATCATTGTAAAAAAGAATAATATAATTAATAAATTTTATTGGTGTATTAATTAGTAATATGGAAAATAATTATAAATAAACTAAAGAGTGTTTTAGCAGTATGTTAGATGCGTATAAACTTTTCGTGAAGCGAATTGGATTAGTCGGTGTCACTAATTTCTTAGTTGCTTTAAACACAATTATACTTATTCCCATATTGACTAAAAGTGTGGGCGCCACTGATTATGGAATATGGGTTCAGGTAATGACTACTTTCTTTTTAATAACCAGTATTGCTAATTTAGGATTTCCATTTACTATATTAAGATTTTTATCTGCAGAAACATCTAAAAGAAAGATTCGAGAGAGTTTCTATTCTATGCTGAGCTTAATTTTAATTGCTAGTTTCCTTATTTCAGTCGTATTACTTCTATTTTCAAAGGAAATCGCAGCACTTCTATTTAATGGTAATACCATGATAGTATCATTAACAGCGATAATGCTAATTTTTGGTTCGGCTAATAGTCTGTTAATTAATTATTTTCTAACTTTTAATCAGATGAAGAAATATTCTTTCTTTTTACTATTCCAAACATATTTCTCTTTGCTTTTAATATCCTATTTTGCCTTCTTTTGGCATTCAATATCTTTGATTGTTTTAGGTTTTTTAATCTCTCAAATTGTTGTTCTAGTTTTAATGATTTCACTAATTATTCAGGATATTGGTTTTAAAATTCCTAATTTTGGTTACATTAGAGAGTATCTAAATTTTTCGCTTCCAACCATTCCAAGTAATCTCTCCAATTGGATAGTGGAATCAAGTGATCGTTTTGTAATTGGAATATTACTGGGAACAACGTTTGTTGCCTATTATTCACCCGGTTATACTCTGGGAATGTCTATATTACTTTTTTCAGTACCATTATCGGTAATTCTTCAATCTATACTGCCTAAATATTATGAAAATGGACAAATTTTAGAGGTAACGAAGTTTATCAATTATTCAATGAAATATTTTCTTTTAATTTCTATTCCAATGGTTTTTGGCTTATCATTATTATCAAAATCAATAATGATGATATTAACTACTCCTGAAATAGCTTTAAATGGTTATTTAGTCACACCTTTTGTGGCACTAAGTTCTCTTTTGTTTGGGGCATATGGAATCATTGCTAATATAATAATTCTTAAGAAAAAGACAAAAGTTATTGGGAGTATTTGGACTATTGCTGCTTTAATTAGTCTTTTAAATTTAATATTTGTGCCTTATTTTGGTATCCTGGCTGCAGCGGCTGTTACGTTGCTTTCTTATTTATTTGCATTTTTCGTTAGTTTGCATTACACATTGAGATATTTTAAACTTAATTTTGATAAAATGTTTATCTTAAAAATTGTCTTTGCTTCGATTATCATGTCTCTACTAATAGTTTTAACAAATCCCAAAGGGATTATCAATGTTATTTTAGTGATTGGAATTTCCATGGTAGTTTATTTCTTTTTAATGTTCATTACCAAGGGGATTGATCGAAATGAAATAAATTTTTTTAAAAGAATGTTAAATTAGAGGTTTTGTGGCCGATTTTAATATTTTACATAATTTATCAGTACTAGTTATAAGTCCATTTTTACAGAGATAAATTGATTTTTAATGGATTTCTTATAAATAAAACTAATTTTTATAATTTGTTGAACTAATATTTTAACTAATCAAGCAGAGAACATATGATGTTAATATATTAATAGGGACTATAGTGAACCAATTGAGCTCATTTTTTAGTAATTAATGTTGTAATAATAACTCATGAGTTTTAACATCTAATTATGTTTTGATTGATGTTATAAAGAAGTATATTTAATTAGATTAATAATGTATTTATAGAATATGTCTAAAGGAAAATTTATTTCATACAAATTCTAATTAGTGGATATAAATTATTAGTAGATAGTATGAATTAATTCAGGAATAAGAAGGATTCAAAATGTTGGAATATAAAGAAGCTAATGAAATAGCTAAAAATATTGATGGATGGGTTAATGAAGCTGAAGGGGAATATTTGTTTGAGACTTCAAGAAATTGTGAGGGTAATGGAATTATATTGGAAATAGGATCTTGGAAGGGAAAATCAACCATCTATTTAGGGAAAGGGTCACAGTCTGGAAACAAAGTAAAGATATATGCGGTAGATCCTCATACCGGTTCTTCTGAACATATTGAAGAATATGGGGAAGTTAACACTTTTGATGAGTTTAAAAAAAATATTGAAAGCGCAGGATTGAATAATATTATAACACCTGTTGTTAAAACATCTTATGACGCATTTAATATGTTTGATGAACCTGTTGAGTTCGTGTTTATTGATGGTGCCCATGAATATGAACAAGTCAAGTTAGATTTTGAATTATGGTTCCCAAGGTTGATTGAAGGGGGTAAAATAGCATTTCATGATAGTATAGGTAGTTATGAAGGACCTAGAAAAGTTGTCAAAGAATACATATATAATTCAAGAAATTTTAAGGATGTTGGGTTTATTAGTTCTATTACATTTGGAACAAAAGTTAAAGAAAATTCATTAAATGATAGAATAAGAAATAGAATTGTGCACTTTTTTAGTAAAATTATGGGGTTAACATACGCTATACGGGCTGATAAACTACCAAAACCCTTGAAAACAATCGGATTCAAAATATTAAAGTTCATGCAGTAACTTATAACTTGTGGCAAATAATTTTTAACCAGTTTATTGTAGGAGAAACATCTTCACTTTCTATATGTGTTGCAATTGTAGGAATAGGGGTCCATAAGGTCCATTTTTTCCCGAATAAGTGTTGTATAAATGAATAACGCCAAGATTTAAAGAAAACGGCAATAAAATACGGTTTTTCTTTATATTTGAATAGTTTGAATGGATTGAAAATGTTAAACTTTGTTAGGCTGGCCCAGATGCTGGTATCATAGTTACCTTTAGCATAAGTTTTGAATATATTTTGAGTTCTTTCTAAAGTTTTTTTCGTTGTTAGAAATGTTAAACAAGTTGTTGCAACATTTTGCCAATGTTTTTTTTCGCTAAATTTGATTTTATTTTTGTAATCATGGAAATTAAATTTGTAGTAATCTATATGATCAAAAGGGGAGACAAAATCAACATCATTATTTTTTTCTAGAAAGTTTATCATTTCACTGAATTGATTTGGAAGATAATAATAATCATCCTCTGCGAAATACACCACATCAGAAAAATTTTGCTCTAAAAGTAGTTCAATTTGCATACCAAATGTCGATAGGTTTCCCACCCCATCCAGTTCAATTAATTCTAAATCTTCTTGGTCAAAGTATTTTTTGAAAAGATCAATGTATTCTGGGGGGCAATTATCTAATAAAACAATCAATTTGGCCCTAAGATCTCCTAATGATTCTTTTAATGATCTTAAACATAACTCAGAGAGTTTATATTTGTCATCACTGAAAACAAGGGGATTCTTAGACACTTTAGGATAGATCCTGTAAGCAATAGTTAAATCGTATTTTGTTCGCATTTTAATCATCAGATATGGTTCTTAAAATAATCGATTGTTAGGTCAATTCCTTCTTTTAAACTTGTCTCAGGTTGCCATTTGGTTAATTTCTTAATTTTGGTAATTTCAGGGCATCTCTGTTTAGGGTCATCTTCTGGAAGGGCTTTGAAGATAATCTGGGATTTAGATGAAGTTTTTTCTATAATTATTTTTGCCAAATCAAGAATGTTATATTCTTCGGGATTTCCTAAATTCATAATTTCGCCTTTAAGATTATCGGCTGATGTGATTTTAAAAATTCCATCAATTAAATCGCTGATATAACAAAAACTCCTTGTTTGATTTCCATTTCCATAAACAGTAATGTTGTCCATGTTTAATGCTTGTGTAATGAAATTAGGAACTACTCTCCCATCGTTTGCTTTCATTCGGGGTCCATAAGTATTAAAAATTCTGATTATTCGTGTATCTAATCCATATTCTCTGAAATAAGACATTGAAATTGCTTCTGAAAATCTCTTTGATTCATCATAAACCGAACGAGGTCCGACAGGATTCACATTACCCAAATAAGATTCAGTTTGTGGATGAACAGTGGGGTCACCGTACACTTCTGAAGTTGATGCAAAGATATATTTCGAATTATATTTTTTAGCTATTTCTAACATGTTTAAAGTGCCAATAGAGTTTACTTTCATTGTTTCCAATGGGAACTTTAGATAATCTACTGGGCTTGCAGGACAGGCAAAATGTAGTACTAAATCAATCTTTTTTGAATGGAATTTAATCGGGAGAGTAATATCATGTTTAATGAATTCGAATTTTTTCCTTTCAAGTAAATGTTCAATATTTTTTGGAGATCCTGTGATAAAATTATCTAGTCCAACAACATAGAAACCTTCTTCTAAAAATTTATCACATAAATGGCTTCCAATAAAACCAGCTGCACCTGAAATTAGAACTTGTTTCATTTCAGTATCTCCACATCATTAAATTTTCCTCTGCCAATATTATAATATTCAAATGCTTCCATTTCCTTTGGATTGTATATGTTCCGTCCATCAATAATTATTGGAAGATTCATAAGTTTTTTCATTTTATTCAAATCTACATTTTTGAATTCGTTCCATTCAGTAAGTATTAACAAGGCGTCAGCATTTCTAATTGTATCATATTTATTTTTGAAAAATTTTATCTTGTCATTTTCAGGGAATACTGATTTGAATTTTTGCATTGCTTGTGGATCGTAGAGTCTTAAATTAGCACCCTTATTTGAAAGTATATTGATAATGTCTAAGGAGGGAGCTTCTCGTATGTCATCAGTATCCGGTTTGAAAGATAGTCCCCAAATTGCTATATCTTTATTTTTGTTTATCCAAAGAACTTTTTCTACTTTTTTAACAAAATTTATTCTTTTTTTGGAATTTACCTTTTCAACTTCTTTTAATATTGTGAAATCAACACCATGTTCTTCAGCTATGTTGATAAATGCTTTAACATCCTTAGGAAAACAAGAACCCCCATAGCCTATTCCGGCATTAAGAAAATCACGCCCGATACGTTTATCGTAGCCTATTCCATCAGCTACCATATTAATATCCACATTTGCCTTTTCACAAAGTTCGGATACCATATTTATATATGAAATTTTTAGAGCTAAGAACGAGTTTGCGGCGTGTTTAATGAGTTCGGAAGCAGCCGGTGTTGTTATTAAAACTGGAAAACCATTTTCAATGAATGGAGAATATATTTGTTTAAAAACTTGTTTTGCCCGGTCACTTTCAACACCCACGACGATTCTATCAGGCTTCATAAAATCAGATACCGCCGAACCTTCTCTTAAAAATTCAGGGTTTGATGCAACGTCAAAATCTAAATTAGAATGAGCATATCTTTTAATTGTTTTCTTAACCCATTGATGGGTGTTTACTGGAACAGTTGATTTTTCAACTATCAATTTATAGCTGTTAAGCCTTTTAGCAATTTGTATTGCGATGGTTTCAACTTGAGATAAATCCGCTTTCCCAGTATTACTTTGAGGGGTTCCCACACAAATAAAAATAACATCACTAAAATCAATGGCGTTATCTAAATCAACAGTGAATTTAATTCTATTTGCTTTAATGTTTTTGCTTAGTAATTCATTCAATCCAGGTTCGTAAAAGTGAGAAATTCCTTTTTTTAATTTACTTAAATCGAAAGAAGGTCTTTCAACACATAGAACATTATTTTTTAATTCAGCAAGGCAAACAGCTGTAACCAACCCAACATACCCTGCTCCGATAACGGTAATCCTCATACGATGCACATCCTTATTTTATACTGTTTCTTGAAGTTTTAAATGTTATATAATGGATAGCGTCAAATAACCCGAAGTAATATGCTTTAAATAATTTTAAGTTTGCGTAATATATACTTAAGAATATTGGGAATATAATTGCACTAATAATTTGATAAATGATAAAGATTATGTAATCTTTATTACTAGCCCATTTATTCATAAAAATCCAGCGATTACGTGTTATGTAGTATAATCCTATGGGATTAGATATTCCTCCGCCTGATCTTGATATTTTATGCCATATCTTAGATTGAGGCACATATAAGGTATTATATCCTCTTTTATTTGTCCGAAGAGTCCAATCACTCTCTTCAAAGTATAAAAAATAGTTCTCGTCCATAAGACCAATCTTTTTGATAACTTCACTTTTTATTAGAAATGCAGATCCACTGACATATTCCACCTGTTTTTTAGTGTCATACTGGCCATTATCAAGTTCATTGGTTCCAATTTGAATTCCACGACTTAATTTCCAGGATATTTCGCAGCCTGAGCTCCATATTATGTTGGGTTTATCATAGAAGTAAATTTTGGGACCTAAAATACCAATATCACCCTCTGAATCACCATTTCTCACTAATTCACCTAAAAAATTTTTTTCAACAACAGTATCATTGTTTAAAAGTAGAATGTAATCTGGATTAAAGAACTTAAGGGCGAACTTCATTCCTATATTGTTTCCACCGGGAAAACCCACATTTTTATCATTTTTTATTAGTATAAGCTGATCACGATTTGTATTTTCCTTTTTCATATGAACTTTAGGATCATCAAACTCTTTAGTGTATTCTAAAAGGTTAATTGGTTTATTTTCAGGATTATATTTGAAAAAACCTGATTCGACCTTCAAATTCCCTGAACAATATTTTTTGATCTTCTCCAGAGAATCATCTCCTGAAGCATTGTCAACTAAAATAACATCAAAGTTAGGGTAATTAATTTGAAATAATGATTCCAAGCATTCAATGGTGTCTTCCCAGCCATTCCAGTTAAGAATTACAATTGATACACGGGCATTGTCCATAAAAACACCGGATAATGGAAAAAAGAGATTTATTCTGTAGTTATTTCAATTTTTTCCTCAGTAATTTATTTTCTTTTTGAATTATGTAAATTTCACGTTTCAGGAGACTTATCTGGGTGGCAACAAAACCGAAAACAAGGATTTGTATCCCTGAAAGTATCATTAAAACCATAACGAACATTAAAGGTCGGGTTGGGTCTAATGTGCCTATTAAATACTCATAAAATAAGTATATTGCGATTATGATTCCTATAATGCACAGCAGGAGTCCAATAACTCCAAAAAGCATCATTGGTTTCTCATAGAATGTAAATAAAAGGTGTGAAATAGTGGTTGACCTGAATTGAACTTTAGATTCCCCTAATTTTCTTCCTTTTAACTTCACAGGAATTTCTTTAACCTCAAAACCTATTGCAATGGCTTTTGAAAGCATTTCAGGGTTAATTTCAGTCCCATTAGATTCAATCTCTATAGAATCAATAACTTCTTTCCGGTAGGCACGCAATATCCCGGTTACAGTGCTAATGTGTTTATCCAGGGCGTAGCCAACGATTTTATTGGCCATTTTGCTTACGAAGAGGCGGATGAAAGGAATATCTTCAGTCTCCCCACCAGCCATATACTGGGATCCGATTACAATGTCCAGATGATTTTCATGGAGCTCCTGGATTAGTTCTGTAATATATTTTGGGTCGTAACTTAAATCCGCATCCAGGGTGATGATTACATCACCTTCTGCCTTTTCAAAACCAGTTCTGAGTGCTCTTCCCATCCCCATGTTCACCGGATGTTTCAGGACTACTAATTCAGGATTATATGATGCAAAATCCTCCAGTAAAGCCAAGGTTTGGTCGCTGCTACCATCATCCACTGCCAGTATCTGGTAACTTGGATAGGTTTCCAGAACCTTTTTAACTTCATTAAGAGTGATGAGGACGTTATCTTCCTCATTGTACATGGGTATGATTAAAGATACTTCCATAATTAGAATTAGGATAAGAATGATATAAAGTTTTTACAAAAAAGGATTTTTTACCCTAAAACATCTTCACAAAAATTGTGCATTGGGATATTCCCTTAAATTTTATTCAGTTTCCTGAATTGTTTGGGTAAAGGTTTATGTTTGGCTGGTGCACCAATTGCCAGATAATATGGTGGTATATCACGGGTGACAATGGCCCCTGCAGCAACCATGGTCCCTTCTCCAACCTCAATTCCTGAAAGAAACGTTGAATTAGCCCCTATAGATGCTCCTTTCCGTATTATGGGTCCTTCAAGCTTATAATCAGATCGCAATGGATACCGGTCATTGGTGAAACAGGAACATGGTCCTAAGAAAACATGATCCTCAATTACGGTGTTTTTTGGGATGTAAACATTTGATTGAATGCTGATGTTACTTCCAATATCACAATGTCCTTCAATAACACTGTTGGTTCCTATGAGTACCTTATCGCCGATGGTGGTCTTTTCTCTAACCAGTACTCCGTGTCCAGTCTGGAACTCATTGCCAATCTCCACATCATTGTAAATGACGGTATTGGAACGTAATAATGCGTTTTTACCGATTTGAGGTGGTTTAGATCTGAATTTGTAACTGACTCCCAGAGTTACATTTTCATGAACTTTCGGACGGTCCGGGTCTTTTTCACCATCAACTCCAAAAAAAAGATTTTTGAAATTGACCTTCTCACTGGACCCCCATGGGTTTTTAAATAACGACATATGATCAGTTTTTAATAATCTTCTTTTCATTTTAGTAGATATATAAATATTTTAAACCTACTTAATTTACTTTCCCATTTATTTCTTAATATTGCTCAGTAGATATGCTTAGACTAAATATTTGTTATTTTAACAACAACTCATATATTCACATGTCAAATGTGAAAAATCGTGTCGTTTGGATTTCAGTTATTTTTTGAATAATTTTCGGGACTAAAATTTGAATAAACTAGGAATAAGGATTTTATCATTTTAAAAACGTGAATGATAAACGGAATTAATTTATCTAAAAGTCAATGTATGTAACTATCCTTTGACATAGGGATCATTTGGGAACTCTCTATTTAGAAATGGTGTAGTTTGGATTGGATTACTAATTTGAGGAAATTATTAAGCCTTTCTTTTAAACTTTTCTATACCTTTAATCAACTAATTAACCTCACCAATTACCCCAATTTTCAACTGTTATAAATATATGATTAAATAAGATTTATTAAAGTTTAATCAAATAATTCATAGGAGATCAAATGAATAAACAATTTATCACGATAATCACCATATTACTAATATTTTCTATCGGATTTTTAATCAGAATAGAAACGACTAATTTAAATGGGATTTCTGCCGTTGACAAATCATTTTATCAAGATGAAAACGGCCTTCCTTATATGTATGAATTAGACTCTTACTATAACTACCGTTTAACAGAAGACTATCTTGAACATGGATATCTTGGAGATGCAATAATTAATGGTGTTGAGTGGGATCTGCATTCATATTACCCTTATGGAGTTCCTTTAGATTACCCTCCTCTTATAGTCTACCTGACAGCGTTTGTTTATAAATTTGTCAACTTGTTTACAACTATGCCTCTTATTGTTATTAGTTTTTGGTTATCTGCATTTATAGCGCCACTTGCAGGAATTGTAGCTTATTTTTTTGTTGGTAGGTTCACAAATCAATATGGGGCTGCTGCTGCTGGAATTTTAACAGTTACGGTTCCTTTTTATTTTATTCGAACCGTTCCGGGATGGTTTGATACAGATATGTTCAATATTATTTTCCCTTTTTTGGTGGTATGGTTCTTTTTTGAAGCTTCCCACAACATTAATACAAAAAAGGGAATAGAATTTTCATTTCTTTCAGCAGTCTTTATGTTCCTATTTTCACTTGCTTGGAATGGTTGGCAATATCTTTTTTATCTTATTGTTCTATTTTGGATTAGTTACATCATTTGGACTAAATTTAGAGGAGATATAGTTAAAAATCAACTATACAATTTTGTTGTGTTTTTTTCTTTTACTTTAATATTAGTTGGGATGTTTACAGGTTTTGTTAATATTGTAAAACTGATATATAGTCCTTTACAACTCTTTAATTTATCATCTGGAGGGGGTTCGTGGCCAGATTGGCCTAATATTTATGCTTCAGTTTCAGAGCTGAGTAAACCTTCAATAGAAGAATTAATTTCAGATTTAGGGGTCACGCTCTTTGCAGGGATATTTGGACTTTTATGGATATTTAGAATAATGTTAAATGATAAACTGCACCAACAATTTCTGAGTAAAATTAACTATTTATCCTTCTCATTTTTAGTTTTATGGATGTTTACAGGCTTTCTTGCTTTGAATCAAGGCATAAGATTTATCATGATCTTGATTCCGCCATTGATAGTTAGTACGGGATTTTTGATTGGAATATGTATTGAATATCTAAATCTTTTAAGAAACAACAAAAAATTTCATATTTTACAAAGAAAACCTGGTATAATTAAAGTTTTTGTTACTTTAATTTTTGTGTTGTTATTACTTCCAGGAATATTGAATATTGAAAAAGGTGTATTTTTTACTCCTGGCGCTAATGATGATATGTGGGATGCTTCCGTTTGGATAAAAAATAACACAAGGAATAACACAGTTATAATTAGTGATTGGGGTAACGGTCATTTTTACACGGCTATTGCAGATCGTTCAGTTAGTGAAGATGGCAGAATGGGTTATATAGAAACTTTACCTGTTAGGAATTATGATGATTCATATCCGTTTAAGGATAAATCTCCTAGTAGTTCGCGGGATTACTGGCTCAAAAAGATTTTTTCAACAGATAATGAAAGCTTATCGTTAGGAATTTTACGAATGTTATCCACCAGTGGTGATGAGGGTTATATTAAGCTAGACTTTTATGTGAAAAACTCCAGTAAAACTGTAGAAATTATGAATACTATTCTGGGTTTGAATAGGTCTACTTCAAGTGAAATACTTATCAATAATTATGGTTTGGATCAGAATCAGGCTGATGATGTTTTAAAATTTACTCACCCCGAAAATCCGGCACCAGTAGTTTTGGTGACCAATGATAAAATGATTAATATAGCTTATTGGATATTCAATTTTGGAGAGTGGAACTTTGTTACCAAACAAACGAACAATTATACATACTCGGTTGGTGACGTAAACAAAACTAATTCTTCTTTAAATTCCACGAATGGTATTTTGATGGATTTTGAAACAGGTAGTATAACTTGGAAAAACAAAACACCATATTGTGTTGTTTTGGTGAATAATGGAACGGTTCAAAAGAACTATATTGAGTTTAATAGCAATTTTATTATTTTCATAATTAATAGTAAAAGAGCGGTAGTTATGGATAAAAAATTTGAAAACTCAATTTTTACAAAGCTGGTTATTGAAAAAAGTAACTCAACAGTCTTCAAACCCATATATGAAAATAAGAGTGTTCTAGTATGGGAGGTATAACTTAATAAATTTTTGATTATATTTACATTCTATTAATTGTGGTATCTCTAGCAGTATCTATAACACTGGTAATGTTACCGGCTACAGATTGTGTTATTCCTAGAATATAGCCTCCAGCAACAATTACTATTATTAACATAGCACCTATTAACAGTATCATTTCTGCGCTAATTTGAGCTTTTTCATCCATCTTATTCACCTATTAATATGAACATTTTTTAAATTAATTAACAAGGTTAATATGTCTATAAAAATGATAATTATTAATTGTATTTATTTTTACAATTATCTTACAATTTTGGGATTCCCCTAATTTTTGATTTCAGTTTAGTCCTATTGATTTTTAGTGGAGTAGACTCCTTTAATTAAAATGTTATCAAAATAATTCCGATAAAATATATTACTTATTGATCAAAAAAAGAAAAAAACCCCCACAAAATTTGGGAATTATTTATGGGGTTATTTTTTAGTTAACCGTTAGCTGGTATGTTTCCTCTGACGTTATTTATATCACTTGCTGCGTTTAGTCCAGAGTTACTGCTGAAGTATGCTCGATATATTAGTAGTGCAGCTATTGCTATAACGATAACTCCACCAAACAATAAGATATATTCAGCTGCTCCTTGTCCACCTTCATCTTTTAAAAAGCTCATAT